>WJKD01000900.1 GCA_014729315.1 Promethearchaeota archaeon
AATTATAGTAGAGGATAAAGAATCGTTAAGCAACTGATTAAACGTAGATACAAACTTTTCTCTCAATTTAGCCGAACGATCTGAGGTTCTTTCGATATATTCCTTTTTTACTTTAGCTTTTTCGAAAAGAGTTTGCTCGTTAATATTTCTAATCTCATTTCTCGCTTTATTTATTAGAAACATCCCTAATTCTCCAAAATTTTTCCTTAGTTCTTTTTTCTCTTGTGAAACTTTCATCATCTCCTTTAAGCAATAATTCTTTCGATTATGTTCAAGATTTTTTTGAGCACAACATCTTCATTCTCAATATTAGGAGCAAATATATCAGGTATATAATGCACAAACGGTCGTCGATTATTAAGCTTAAAATCAATTAACTGATCAATTAAATCTTCTGGAAGTTTAATGGCTACCAAAATCATTCCTATAGAAGGCATATTGCGCAATTTCTCGAATTCTTTGAGAAAGGAATCGGGATCTTCAATGATTTTCCCCTCTATTCCTATTAATCCTAACATCAATACGATTTCTTCAGATCCTAGTACTATAATTTTTTGATCTGGCATATTCTAGAAATCAAAACCCAACTTTTTAACAATTAGACTTTTTAATTCTTCTTTATTGGAATCGTAAGTCTTTTTTATTTCATCCATTACTTCCTTAAACTTTTTTTCGTATTTTTTGACTTCGTAATTTATATCTTCTGAAAATGCTTTAAGAGCGTAAGTCACAATCTCCTCTTTTTCTTTCAAGGTTTCTTCCATCTTTTTTTCTTGTTCTTTCCGAAAGTTCTTAATATCTTCTTGATTTTCGTCTCTCGCTTTTTCCATAAGGTACTTATATGTTTCCTCAAGATCTTTAACCCAATCAAAAATATCTATCATTTCTATTCCATCCAATCTCTTTATTTACTTAGCATTATTTTTTTATATAATCCTCTAATTTAGAATAGTGTGAATGTAATATATCAACAACCTTTGGTAATATTTCGAATTTAATTTCTCCATTTTTTTTTATGATCACTTCTAAGATGCGATAAATAGTCATGAATTCAATGTCGTCAATCTTCTCTTTAAACCTGAAAAAATAAAGGTTTTGGTAAAGTTTTTCTAAAGATCGAATTAAATCTTTTCTGTCTATCCCCTTAGAAAGGTAAACATTTTTCATGTCTTCAACTTCATTTAATTTCTGTTCTACTCTCGAAAGAAACTCAGCCTCGGATCGATGCGTGAGTAAAAATTCAAAATCATCATTAGTAAAAAATAGGTAATTTTCGACAAGAAACTGTCTGAGGAGTTTTTCCTCTATTCCATTTTTACTTCCTCTATAGAGAGTATTCAAATTGTAAATCTCTGTTTGGTAATCGATAAACAAAGAGATCATTTTAAATTCTTTTTTGTTTAACTTTTGTTTGATATTAACCAAATTTCGATAATATAATCGGTCTAAAAAGGCGTCTAGAACGAATATTTCGTTATTGTTTTTAAAATACAAAATCCCCTCTCTTACTACCTTATTATACCTCGTATCCCTCATGAAATACACAATCTCATCTAACGAATATATCTCTAATAATTGTCTGATAAATTCAGTGTTTTCCAAATACTCTTCAACTAAAAAATTAACATTCTTTCTTCGCTCACTTAATGAGAGCCCTACGATAGAACCAGATATTATTTGTTTGATATTCATTATCTCGTATTTCAATAAGAATGCTCGGAGGAACAATCTCATGTTTTCAGGGGAATATATCAATATCTTACCTAAGATTTTTATATAGGTGTTGTAAAGAGCTTTCTCAATTTCTACTATAGTCTTTTTTTTAACCTTCAAATCGGGGTAAAATGGAGCTATGTACTCTAAGATTTGATCAATTTCATTAATTTCTTCTAGCTTTTGAATTTCATCTTCTGTCATTATTAATTGTTTAATGAATTGGATTTTAATATATGTGTATGTGTAAGAAGGAATCACGATACTCGTATTTATTCACCTATTAAACCATTTAATAATAACAACAAAAACGCTCACAAATAATGAATTTACAATTTATAATCTCAGTTCTTCCCCGACATGTAAATTAATAATAAATAAATTAAACACTTAGTTTAGGGCTGCGGAATCTTAGTCCACAAAAGTATCGCAACGATTAATCCGTATACGGCAAGTGCTTCGCACAACGCAACTATTAAAAACGCTTTAAAGAAAGACTCCTCTCGTTCAGATAACGACGAAATTGCAGCGGTTCCGACCGTACGAATAGCCCATGCGCTTCCTAACACCGCCGAACTTACCGATACGGCAGCTGAAATAGCTAAAGCTACTGCAGTCATTGTATTGTAATAATCCAAACTATCCCCTTGAGCAGCAACTGAAACAACAGAAATCACGCCATTGACAGAAAAGAATACGACTCCAACTAAAAATACCTGGAACATCGCAAGCAACAAGTAAAATTTTTGCTTCCCATTCAATGTAAATTCACGTTTTAGATTCTATTTTAAAAAAAATAATTGTTGGTAATATATGTTTTTTTGTATTCATAATAGTCTTTATGATTTTAAATATTCCTATAGAAGAAATTTTGCAATGAAAAAATATAATCAATACAAATAAATTATACTCAAATTTTATAAATTAAATGTTTCTAATTTTTCTCAATTCTTATGAATATCGAACCAATGACACTAAAATCTTAGTATTTATTTTAAAATAGAGTTATCCTGTGATCCCAATTAATTAATTTAGCCCTTAATGACAGTCTTTTTTAACTTTCCTTATACATTCGGGATATTTGCTTAAAAAAACATTTAAATACTAATAATCGATTATTAAATAAAAAAAAACAAGCCAATTCAATTCAATTTGTGGTAAAAAATTTACTACTTTTAAAAAGGGGTTGAGTAATTAAGTGATATTTCAAGGATTGTTCAAGATTTTAGAGATTTACCTAAACCAAATAGATTTATTTTATAAAAGTATCGATGATTATCTTCAAAATAAAATCGAACATTACTATTTAGATGAATTTGCAAACGGTAAAGAAGAGTTCTCTGAATCACTTAATAGAATATTATTAAACTTAACCTATAGTTTAATGGAATTAGGAATAGAAAAAGCAGATATCGAAAATAAGTTTTCAAGCTTACTGGTGGAATTTGAGGGCAAAGAATGCGAAAAATACCAATCAACGATGGCCATCTACGACGTTATCGCACCGTTCATATACGAGATCTTTTTAGAAGCAATATTGAAATTTTTAGTTGACGTGGACGGTTCCTCAGTAATGAGCAACTTGAAAGCTAAAAAAATATTACCGATTGAGTTTATTATAGAATTAAGCAATTTAAAATCGTTCTTTAATCGAGAATTTGAAAAAAAGAAGAATTTAGAAAAATATATTCAAGTTCGGGAAAAGATTATAAAAACTTTAAGAAACAACACCAAAAAGATTGAGAATTTAGAACATTTTACCGATCCTAGAAATAGGCTTCAATTCTTTTACATGGTCTTTAAAATAATTGAATTCTTTGGAATCCATTCGTTATTTGATTTTACACATATTAAAAAATACATAAAAAACAATAGTAGTGAATGGTTAGATACGGTTCCTTTAGTTTCTTTAAAAAACCCCGACTTATACTATTGCGGAGTTTATATATCTAGACATTTGGAGGTCGAATTGGAGGAAGAGACGGAAGATTTCATAAAATACTTTCTTCTAGATATATATGACGAAAATATCGACGAATTCGAAGCTCCAATTATTGAAGCGACTAATAAAGTATATTATTTCTTTAGGACATCTTGGATGAGCGATCTTGAACTCTCAGAAGGTCAGATTAAGGAATTATTAAAAGGAAGCCCGAGATTTTTCAACGAAACTTACTTGAGAAATCTAGAGACATCTCAACTCGTTGTAATCTTAAAAATATACAAAAGTTTAGGTGTATACGATAAAATTGATCCCCAGAGAATACGAAATATCGAAGAGGAAATCAAACGAAGGATAACCTCAAACGGTATTAAGCAGTATCGAGACGGATTCGTCTCTTCTGAAGCGACCTTCTACGTGTTGTCGTTTGATAGATTAATCAAAGCTTTGAAAAGTGTGGAAAAAAATAATTTTATTAATTCCGCAATATCAAGAATATACAGGAATTTAGAAATTCTTAACTTTTCTGAAGAAACCAACTATGATCTCGTAAGCGAGTTGTTTTATTCTTGCGAAACTCTG
>WJKD01000901.1 GCA_014729315.1 Promethearchaeota archaeon
ATAAAGTAGAAGTAATACCGATGAGTGTAGACTTTGAAATCTTTAATAAAGTTCACAGAGAAACCCTTTTGAATTATAAATTTAAAAAAAAATTCTTTAATAAGGGGGAAGAAAATTATAAAATGGTTTTGTTTTGCGGATATAAAAATTACGAGAAAGGAGCGATTTCCATCCTCAAGGCGATTCCTTACGTCCTTGAAGAAATAAAAAAAGTCTACTTCGTTTTTATTGGTCCCTCTACGATTGCTTTTAATAGAGAATTATCAAATATTTTAAAGATAGAAAAAGTAAAAGTCTTGAATTTTACACCTGATAATTTAAAAGGTTATTTTGACAAAATTAAGTTAACTGCCTTTAAAGAAGCCGATCTTTTTCTAATGCCTAGCCGGTCTGATGCGTTTGGAATCGCTTTCTTGGAAGCATGGTCAGCAAACCTTCCTGTAATTGGAGCAAATATTGGAGCTACACCCGAAGTGATTAATAATAATTCTGACGGGCTGCTTGTTGAATTTGACAATCCAAAAGATATCGCTGAAAAAATAATAAAGATATTAACCAATTTCAAACTAAAGAAAAGATTAGCTATGAATGGAAAAAATAAGGTTGAAAAACTATATACATGGGATATTGTAGCTCAGAAAACTAATTTCTTATATCAAAAAGTAATTAATTCAACTCAAATAAATTAAAATGAAAAGGATATCTGGAAATCAATACATAAAAGCAACGGAGAATAAGGTTTATTTAGATAAAGTCCCAATTGAAATACTTAGAAAAAAATGTAAGACACCAATTCTCGTCTTTTTAGAAAATAAGATAAAAAAGAATCTCAAAACTTTTAAAGAGGTTTTTAAATCTGTTTTCCCTAGTTTTGAGGGATTTTACTCTTTTAAAGCCAATTATCTACCCCAAATATGCAACATTATCAATTCAAAAGGTATCGGCGCAGAAGTCATCAGCCTACTCGAGTTAAAATTAGCATTAAAAACGGGATTTCCTCCAGATAAAATCATCGTTGGAGGTCCTTATTTATCTAAAGATTTGATAAAGCTAAGTCTACAAAATAAAGTAAGAGAAATAATCATTTATAATATAAACGATATCGAGAGAGTCAATACTGTTGCGAGAAAATTGAATGTCACCCAAAGGTTATGTTTGAGGGTCAATTCTCAAAAATACAATAGTAGGTTAGGAATTACTTTAGACGATAACAAGCTATCTTTGCTTAAAGTTATAAACGAACAATCCCGGAATATTAAGATTACTACTATTCTATCACATTACACGAGCCAAATGAACAGTTTAGAACAATATAGAAACAATTTAAATTCTATCATAGATAATTTCAATGCATTAAATAATTACGGCTTTAAAATAAGAAATATCAATTTAGGAGGAGGATTTCCGGAGGCAACGGTTATGCCTCCTCATCGATTAAGAAAAATAGCAGAAATTATAAAAGAAGAGCTATGGAAAGCTAATATTCATCCAAAACATATCTTTTTAGAGCCAGGGAGATATTTTGTAGGAGATAGTGGGGTTTTTATTACAAAAATAATAAATGTCAAAGAAGACAGATGGATTGTTTTAAATATTGGAAATCATATTTGTCCAAAGTTCGCTCGCTGTTCTCTCAGATTTTATAACGCATCTAGAATTAACGATCCCCACAAACATAAAACATCGATTGCAGGAATAGTCCCAACAGATCAAGATGTTTTGGCCAAAAATTATTTTTTTACGAAAGAATTGAACCGAAATGAAATTGTAATGGTCACCAATGTGGGTGCTTATACTCTTACATTTTCAACTCGTTTTCCTTATGCGCTTCCACACATGTTTCTAATAAGGGACGATAAAATAGTGAATATGTTCGATCCAGCGATCAATAAAGATTTTTCTTTAAATTAGAAAAATCTAATATTGATAAAAAAGCATATTATCTAAATATCACAATAATTCTAATTTTTCAATATTATTTAACCATTAAAGCAACCCTTTTTATTAAGTGAATAAAAAATGGAAAGTCTTATTAAAAACGCACGTAGAAGAGTAGCAAATAATACTCGAAAAGAAAATATTGGTTTTGCGAACATTAAAATTATCGGTTGTGGAGGCGCAGGTAATAACACCATTGACAGATTAATGAAAATCGGAATAAGAGGAGCGAAATGTATTGCAATCAACACAGACCGACAACATCTAGATATGATTGACGCCCATATGAAGATTCTTATAGGTAAAACGCTTACGAGAGGATTGGGTGCGGGCGGAAATCCTGATGTAGGTAAAGCTGCTGCTGAAGAAACAAAAGAAGAATTGATTAATATTATAAGAGACACTGATCTTGTTTTTATAACATGCGGAGAAGGCGGAGGTACTGGAACTGGAAGTGCTCCTATAGTAGCAGAAATTGCTAAAATGGAGGAAGCTATCGTCGTAGGAGTTGTCACTATTCCATTTGAAACAGAAATCGGACGCATAGAAAAAGCAAAACAAGGATTAAATCAATTAAAGCAATATGTAGATACTTTAGTTGTAATTGATAACAATCGTTTATTGGAAATTGCCCCCGACTTACCCATCATCGAAGCTTTTAGCGTTGCAGACGAAGTTTTAGCTAGCATGGTAAAAGGAATAACAGAAACCATTTCCTTACCTTCATTAATAAATTTGGACTTTGCAGATGTAAAAACTATATTAAGCACGGGAGGAGTAGCTATAGTAGGCGTTGGTGAATCAAATAGCAATGAAAATCGAGTGGAAGAAGCTATCGATGATGCTCTCAATTTACCCTTACTTGATGTAGATATTGAAGGTGCTAAAGGAGCTTTAATCCATGTCTGTGGTGGCAATGATATGACGCTAGCAGAAGCTAATTCTGTTGCTCAAAAAATATATCAAAAAATGGATGTGAACGATTCCATGGTGATATGGGGTGCTCGAGTCAGCGATGAATTTAAAGGTATTTTAAGAGTTATGCTTTTAATAACTGGAATTAAATCACCTCAAATATTTGGGCATAAATCTGATAATGAGAGCTTCTCTAGTGGAGATGAAAGTAAATCAAAGTTTGGACTTGCTGAGGATATCTTTGATATTGAAGAAATTGCTTTTGATTAATTGTATCATAATAACATTATTCCAAAGAATGCAAAGAAAGTGCCATTTTAATATCTTTAATTTTAATAAATTGCATGAGTAATAAGTTTTCAGCTGAAAATGACAAGGAAATCAAAAAGATTCTAAATAATCTTAGAAAATATA
>WJKD01000902.1 GCA_014729315.1 Promethearchaeota archaeon
CCTGACGTATTATCATTCCTTAGCTTTAATACCATCTCCTCGATTTTTTCATCCATCACATTACACTTCTATTCTGAAATTGTATCAATATATAGTAAATAATCTCAAAATCTTTAATAATTTCAAATAATTTAACTTTTTGATGAAGGAAAATTTAGATGCTCGCATTAATGTTAAAGACATTTCTTTTATTAACGATATTAAATCAATGGCAGTGATAGGTCCATCCAAAAAACGGGACTATTTCTTTGTTAAAAATCACCAAGAAAACTTTCAGGGCAATCTCTATGCTATCCATCCTAGTATAAAAAGTATTCCGGGATTTGACGATGGTACTCAAGGGAAAATCTTTTCTTCGATTAAAGACGTCCCAGAAAAAGTTGACTTTGTATTTATTGCTGTTCCTCCCTCACAAATATTAAGCGTTATTAGCGATTGTGTGGAAAAAGAAGTAAAATTAGCAAGTATTTTTACAGCAGAATTCTCCGACGCTGGCACTAAAGAGGGTATAGAATTAGAAAAAAAACTAATTGAAACGACGCAAGATAAACTTAGAATATTGGGTCCTAACGGTATGGGATTATTTTATCCTAAAAAGGGAATTGCCTGGCGACCAAGATTTCCTTCAACTCCCGGAAACCTGGGATTTGTTGCTCAATCGGGTGGAATGTGTAATATAGCAATCTACAAATCATCAAGCTTAGGAATTAATTTTTCTAAAGTATTTTCTTACGGAAACGGTGCGGATTTAGATGTTGTGGATCTGTTATATTTTTTAAGCAAGGATCCCGAAACTGAGATAATTCTATGCTATTTAGAAGGAATTGATAAAGATCGAGGTCAAGATTTGAAAATTTTGCTCGAAAGAATTCAAAAACCCGTCGTTTTCTTAAAAGGAGGAAAAACTGAAAAAGGATCGGTTGCAGCTAAAACGCATACGGCGTCCCTCACCGGAAAAGAACAAATATGGAAGACATTATTAAAACAGAAAAATATCATCTCTGTAGACACTTTAGAGCAACTTTTAAACACAGGAAAACTTATTGATTATTACGGTACATTCAAACTCAACAAAACTGCAATATTCAGTATAAGTGGGGGATATGGTGTCATCTTAGTGGATTTACTCGAAAAGCGCGGAATATCAGTCCCTTCATTTAGTCCAAATATCCAAAAACAATTAAAAGAACACTTCTTCGTGTTGGGAACAAGCTCTCGAAATCCGTTAGATGTTTCTGCTCAAATTTATTATAGCGAAGCTATGCACAAAATTATAGATATCACCCTTTCGGATCCAAAAATCGATGGACTAATTATGGACTTACCATCGTGGTATTTCAGTACAGATTTTCAGCTTAGAAAAGATTATACATTTGAACCCAATATGATAGAAGCTTTAAATCTCGGTCATAAGCATAATAAACCTCTGATTCCCATTATACAGAGAGTCAACTGTCCGGAGGATAGAGCACGAGTATATCAGAAGCTAACAGCAAAAAAAGTTCCTGTATTTGGAGATCCTATGGAAGTCATACCTTTGTTATCAAAGATTTCAAATTACGCAAAAA
Source organism: Promethearchaeota archaeon (assembly GCA_014729315.1). The sequence goes on from WJKD01000902.1 coordinate 1,569, forward strand.
GGTTTAGCAAAGAAGCTTAACGATCTGCTATTATTTTTTTGACCTCAATTCTCACAGAGATTTATGTGTTTTATTGTGAGATAAACCAAATATGAAGATTGGAACCATAAGATGAAATAAATTTGAACCATATCGTGTTAATTTATAAGAGACTCTTATAGGACTTGTATCGTGTATAAGTCTCTCAACAACTTTTTTCCTTTCTAAAAGTCTTAACCGATCCGTGAGAATCCGGGAACTGATTCCTTTTAAAGCATCTTTTAATTCACTGTATTGAGATTCACCAAGTACTCTGATTAAATACATGATGTCGATGGTCCATTTCCCCTGAATGATTCCAAGTATTTCTTGAATAAATTTTCGCTCCATTTTTAATCTATTGAGGTCATGTTGATGAATACTTATCTCTTCTTCTACACAAGATTTGGATACACCAATAATTTGAGGAATTAACTCAAATAGCTCTTTAAAGGTGTCTAAGTCTTTTTTCTCCATCTTTGTCTCCAATTGCAGTTTAGTGTAGAATTATGCACTTAATGTAAAAAAAGTTTCGCCCTCCTTTATTAGGTATATCTAATTTGATATATTATAATGGTATCTATTTTTTCAACTAATGTGTATACGGCTCGCATTTAAGTAGATATCCGCAATTTTTAATAATTTAAGGTGATTTAGAAGTATTGAAAGTTTTAGCAATTATAGGAAGTCCCAGAAAGAATGGAAATGTAAGTTTATTAGCAGAAAATGTATTGAAAGGAGCTCACGAAAATGGGCACGACATCGAATTAATTAACCTCTATGATTACAACATTGAGTTTTGTAAAGGTTGTTGGTCGTGCGCCAAAAACGGAAGATGTGTGATCAACGACGATTTTGAACAGATTTTTCGAAAGGTTCGAGAAGCAGACGTGATCGTTTTAGGTAGCCCCGTGTACTGGGCAAATGTTTCAGCCATTATGAAGAATTTTCTCGACCGCCACACCGGTTATGCAATGTATATTCCCCCGAGCGCTGATAATTTTTATACATTGTCAAAATGGAAAAAATTAAAACTATTGATCCAATTATCAAAGAAATTTGGACCCAAAGAAACCTTATTCGAAAGAAAAGAATATATTCTTATTACTGCTTCCACGGTTCCGTTTAAACACCTAATGGGCGAAGTAAAGCCTGCGATTAATGCTATGAAAAAATATGTAAAAAAATTAAAAGGTAATGTAATGAATACCTTAATCTTTACCGACACATTATTTCAATTCAAAAAGAAGAAAAGGAAGAAACTGATGGACAAAGCATACAATATCGGAAAATCTATTAATACAAAACCCAGATTAACCGGAAAAGGGGAAGTTATCGAGGAAGAAAGGCTTAAAGTTCCGAATAGTTGATCAAGATAAAAATTTATATAATACTTATTCAAAAGATTATATATTATTTTATTATAGATTAATGGACTAAAACATGTCATTAGTTTTTGGTTTTCTTTTAATTGATTGAGGTGGTATCACGATGAAGATTTTAATTACGGGAAGTTCTGGTTATCTTGGAAAGAATTTAGTAGCTAAGTCACTGGAAAGAGATATGAAAGTGATAGGTATTGATATTAAACCTAGCGGTATCCACGATCCCAACTACACTGAAGAAATTTGCGATATTACAAATAAAGAATTAGTGCGTGAAGTATTTCAACGTCATCAACCTGGTGTAGTGGTACATTGTGCAGGTGCCCTTGCGCAGTTCGTTCCTAATAAAGAAAAAATGCATGAGATAAATGTGAATGGGACCGAGATCTTATTGGAAGAATCTTGGAATCAAAGGGAAGCAGTAAAGAAATTTGTTTTTCTCTCGTCTGTGGAAGTATACGGAATTGATGTTCCAATACTATGTCCAGAAACTGCTCCGATAAATCCTATTTGTCAATATGGAGAGGACAAAGTGGAATGCGAAGAATTATGTAAAGACTATTTAGAGAAAGGATTGGATATCACCATTTTCCGACCTCCAACGATAAGTGGTCCAGGACAAAACGAACCAACTTTACTTGGACAGATTAAGAATGCTTATAAGGGTAAAAAAGCATTTTTACCGGGAGGTGGAAATTCAAGACTGCAAATGGTAAATGTGTTTGATGTTTGCAATGCTATTTTTTTAGCAATTGAGAACCCTAAATCGAAAGGAGAAGTATTCAATCTCGGAAGCGATGATGTCCCTACGCTTCGTGAGGTGATCATTGCACTTTACGAACACGCCGGTAGAACTCCAAAATTTATTTCGATACGGGCGGGCATTCTCCGTGCTCTCGTAAAATTTCTAAGTTTTCTGCACGTGTCCCCGATAGAACCCCAACATTTGGAGATTGCTCTGAAAGATTACACATTTGATACTACGAAGGTTAAAAAAATACTTGGTTGGAAGCCCACGAGAACGGATTCTGAGTCAGCTTGCGATACTTACGATTGGTACGTTCAAAAAGTAGAAAAGGAAAAAGAAAAATAAGAGAAGAGAGATGTTAAAATCGGAACAATACCATGATTTGACGATTATCACGACGGGTCGAGGCATTTTCGGTACTTATCTTTACCCAGTTTATAGTTATTTATTAGAAGATTTACTTATTGATACTGGAACAACAAAGAGTGAAAAGGAATTTCTCGATTTTTTTGAAGATAAAAAACTCAATGTAGTTATTAATACACACGCTCACGAAGATCACATTGGAAATAACGCTATTATGCAAGAAAAAAGGGGTGTGAAACTTTACGCCCACAGAAAAGCAATCGATCGAATCGAAAACCCCCATTTATTAGACTTACGCGGATATCAAAAATTCGCATGGGGTGTTCCTCAACCCTCTCAACCAAAAGAAATTCCCTCTGAAATAAACACGGGATCTTATGGTCTTAAAGTAATCCATACTCCTGGTCATTGTCCCGGTCATATTTGTCTTTACGAACCCGCCAAGAAATGGCTATTCTCGGGTGATATTCACCTCGGTAAATTATCCCTCGAAGCGCAACCATCCGACAATCTTTTACAAATAATAGAATCGTTGAAAAAACTCTCCGAATACGATGTGAAGGAGATATTTTGTGCTCACGACGGGCATATGTCTAATGGAAATATGAAAATTCGTAATAAGCTCAACTTTTTAGAAAGTGCTAAGAAAAAAGCAGAAAAATTATATGCTGAACAAATCACCCTTAAAGAAATAACTAAACAAATTGCGGGTAAAGAAACGTTTATGAAAGTAATTACTAGAGGGCATATGTCGAAGCTAAATGGAATAAAGAGTTTATTACAAATGGAATAGATACCTAAATACACTTTTGACAACTCATTATACTTGAAAACAAGAAAATTTTATAGATTTGCTTTTAATTAAATGTAATCAATGATTTATTAATTTAAGATTAAAAGTTCAAAATCTTTAGCTAATATCAAATGGACAGATTTATCGTCAAATTATCCCGATTTTTGGCTTATTTATTGCGACATCATCCAGAAAAGTTTAATTTAAGTATAGATGACAAAGGATTTGCAGATTTAGATAAAGTTTTAAATATACTTAACAATAGATTTAAAACTCAGAAAATAGAAAAAGAAGACATTGAGAAGATGATTTCACGCTCAGATAAAAAAAGATTTGAAATAATACGGGACAAGATCCGAGCATATTATGGCCACAGCCTTAGTCGAAAAATAGATATGAAAGAAGAAAAGTCTCCACCCGAAAAGCTTTTTCACGGAACAAGTCCAAAGTTCTATGAGAAAATCAAAATTGAGGGTTTGAGAAAAAAGGCTCGTCAGTACGTGCATCTTTCTAAAGATGTGGAAACTGCCATTGGTGTGGGAAAGAGGCGGACGAAAAAGCCCATCATACTTATTATAAACACAAAATCTGCTATTAAAAACGGAATAAAATTCTATAAATCGGGGAATATATATTTAGCAGATAATATCCCTAAGCAGTATATTTCTTTATTACAAGCGAACAACATAGAATCTTGAAAAACCATCCTTTTTTTTTAGATAAATAAGATATAAATATAAGGATTAAGATTAGAAAATAGGAATATAGCCTTTAGAATAAATAGATAATTTAACTCCTATGCATCAACGATAATTCAAATCTTGACTTTCAGTTTAGAAAATATAGATGTCCTTTTCGATTGGTTTCCTCATCCTTTATTTCTATTTAGAATCGAAAATGGAGTTTTAATTCTGATTAAATATAATCAAAAATCAGTAGAATTACTTGAAAAAGATTTGAAACAATACTTAAATCGTCCCATTTCTAAAGTTTTAGATAAATTTCCAGTTAGTTTAAGAGAAATTTCGAAAAGTTTGAATCAAAAAAAAGATCTAGCAGAAGAAATTGAAGAAGTAGATAAATCTAAAAAAATGGGATATTACATAAAAACAAAACAAATAGCTGCAAATCATGTTATTTTATATATTGATGATATTACACTACGAAAAAAGACGAAAAAAAGTCTTGAAAAGAAAAAATGTGACTATCTTGAGCCATTAAAGGAATTCTCTTGTTTATATAGACTATCTAAAATATCTGAGCAACATGATCTGAGTCTCGGAAATTATCTTTCTAAAGTTATTGAATTTATCCCTCGTGCCTTCCGTTTTCCAGATCTGGCATTTGCTAAAATTACATTTAATGGTAAAAACTATCAAACGGGGAATTTTAAGGAAACAGAATGGAATCTTACTACGAAAAAAGTAATCCAAGGAGCAAATTTTCAATTTTTAATGGGATATTCGAAAAAAAATTCATTTTGTATAGAAG
>WJKD01000903.1 GCA_014729315.1 Promethearchaeota archaeon
ATTAAATCCAGAGATTAAAAATAACGTCATCCTTTTACAAATTCGTTTACCCCGCGGTGGAAAGAAATGGATTACTGCGTGTTTTAAAGAAATAATGTTTGAGGAAAATCCTTCTTTGTTAATTATTTGTTCGGAAGAATTACATAATATTGAGCAATTAACAGAATTAACTAAGTCTGATTTTAAATATCGATTAATTGTTGAGAATGCAAACGACCTCATATTCATTTCTAATGATAAGTTTGAGTTTGAATATATAAATGAACCCGTTTTTGAGAGATTACTAGGATATACTAAGGAAGACCTAATTGGAAACACCAACTTAACATTAGTTCATCCCAATGACGTAATTAAGTTGAAAAGGGCAATTAAAACTAGCTTTCAAAGAGGTAGAACGACGGAAGAACTTAGAATACGGGATAAAAGTGGTAGATATCGTTGGATTGAAGGACGGGGACGCGTATTTAGAGATTTAGACGGGGTGAAAAAAAAATTAATAAATGCGAGAATAATCGATAAACACAAAAAATTCGAACAGAAATTAAGGAGGAGTGAAGAAAAGTTCAGAGTATTGTACGAAAACGCTCCATTAGGCTATCAATCATTAGATAACTCAGGAAAAATTATCGATGTTAATCCTGCTTGGCTCCTTTTATTAGATTACAAGAGAGAGGATGCTATTGGAAAATGGTTCGGTGATTTTTTAAATCCGGAGTCTCGAGAAAAATTTAAAAAACAATTCCCCAAATTCAAAGGAGAAGGGATTGCTACTAATGTCGAATATACTATGTTAAGAAGTGATGGAACTACCATGAATGTTTCTATTGATGGAAGAGTTTCGTACGATAATGAAGGTAATTTTATGAAATCTCATTGTATTCTGCGAGATGTAACCGAAGAGAAAAGAATAAAAAGGGAGTTATTAGAAACTACACGTCAAACAAGAATTTTAAATCAAATTATATTGGAAGGAAACAGAAGTAAAAATTTATACACACTTTTAGACACTATATTAAAAATAATTTTAGATAATACATCATTTGATGGTGGAGCTATAGGATTGGTGAACTTTTCTGAAGAAGTAGCATATATTATTCATCATAGAGGGCTTCCCGAGGGGTTTTATAATGTGGTTGAGAGAGCTAAAATTACTCAATCTCCCTACAATAGAGTATTCATTGATGGTAAACCCATTTTTTCTACCGATTATACGAAACTAAATCCAATTCTTTCCAAGAAATGGGGATTTGCATCTATCGCCAGTATTCCAATACATTCGAAATATGATATTATTGGAGCCTTAAATTTAGCCTCGAAGAAGATCAATTTATTTCTCAAAAGAGAAAAGGAGTTATTAATTTCCATCGGAAGAGAAATAGGAACTCTTATACAGAAAATAAAGGCAGAAGAAGAACTCAGAAATAGTCAAGAAAAATTGGAGGAATTAAATTTTAATTTAGAAAAAAAAGTCCGGGAAAGAACAACAAAATTAAGGTTTTCTGAAAAGAGATACAGAATATTATTTGAAAAATCCCCTTTTGCCATTATTATTATCAATAACGATTTGAATATAATAAATTACAATCCAAAATCGCAAGAAATATTTCAAATTCAATTCGAAAAGATTCTTAGCAAAGATAGAAATATTTCTAAAATATTTCCAAAAGAATTTGTTGATTTTCTTAGAACTTATATTGAGAATCCTGATATAGAAAGAAAGACAACATCTTTAGAATTCAAATATGCTAATATAAGAGATAAAAAAGTTTGGATAAAAAGTCAAGTGACCAAGCTTTATATAAATAATAGATGTATTATTCAGGTTTTATTTGAAGATATAACAGATAAGAAAGAAGCTGAAGAAATAATTAGACAAGAAATTATAAAATTAAGAAATTTAGACAAAATAAAAAACCAATTCGTTGATAGAGCTTCCCACGAATTAATAACACCTCTAAATTCAATAATTAGCGCTTCTAATTTGTTAGTTCAGGACTATTCGAATCAATTAAATAAAGAAACTATAGAATTAGTTGATATCATTCGTAAAGGGGGAAAAAGGTTACATAAACTAATCGAAAATATTTTAACTTTTTCTAAGATCGAAACAAAAAAATTAAAATTGTCATTGACAGAAGTTGATATTGTTAGCACTATTAAAAAATTGGTTCTAAATTTAGATGTTAAAGCTAAAGAAAGAAATATACTTATTAGAACAGATTTACCCCAAAAATTAAAAGTTAAAATTGACAAATTTAAAATTAGCGAAATTATCATAAATATACTCACAAATGCGATAAAAAACACTCCCCAAGGCGGAGAAATTCTGTTAAAAGTAAATTCCGATAAAGAGAATTTTGAAATTATCATAAGTGATACGGGGGTTGGTTTTACGGAAAAGGAAAAGGAGAAAATTTTTAAAAAATTTGGTAAGATTGAAAGATATGGAAAAGGGATGAATATTGATACTGAGGGTTCTGGTTTAGGATTGTATATCTCCAAAGCATTAATTGAACTACATAAGGGTAATATTTTTCTGGAATCTGAAGGGAGAGCTAAAGGATCAACCTTCAAGATTGTTTTACCTAAAGATCTCAAACCTGATTGAATCATCACTCTTGAATTTAAAAATAGACCCCTTTAAAATAGATGTGTATTATATTTGAGAAAAAATTGCCTTCATTTCTGAGAAATCAAAGGGTTTTAAAAAAAATCCATTTGCTCCCGTTTCGTCGATTTTTTTCTCTACTTCAGCTTTAGGGATTGCCGTTATGTAATAAACTGGGATATCTCTGTATTTTTTATTAGCTTTAATTTCTTCGCAAATTTTGTAACCGTTTATATCAGGAAGGATGATGTCCAATAATATTAATTTAGGTGTAAATCGCCTTAATGTTTCCAAGGCTTCGGAACCCGTTCTAACGCTATAGCTTTTATAACCTCGAATTTGAAAGTATCTCGATAAAATAAGGTTGGTATTTTTATCGTCATCTACTATTAAAATATCATATTCGTTTGGTTTAGATTCTGAGTCGATAAAATATTCATTGATCTTATTCTCTAAAAAAAGGCTTTGGTCGTATATTTCTTTTATTCTAAATAAAATCTCAATATCTAGTTTATCGGAAAACTCTTCAATGATTAGTTGAGAGAATCCTTTTATTGTAGTAAGGGGCTCTTTTAGCGTATGAGATAATTCAGTAAGGTCCGCTAACGATATCCCTCTATGTTTTGCTTCTATATAATTATTTACTCCTTCTCGAATTAATTTCGAGAGAGTGGGAATATTAAACTCTTCAGAAAAATCACTCCATTCCTTCTTAAGTTTTTTCGAAACTAATATACCTATTCTTTCCTTTTCGTTGCTTGAATTCACATTATCAATTCTTTTACTCATGTTTAATACTAATATATAAATTTTCTCGAAATAAATAACTAATTTTTATTAGATAAAGAGAATTTAATACAAACTTTAATAATTTCTATTTGTAAAAGATTAATTTTTATCTAAGTGATTATAAGATTCTTTGGTTATTAAAATATTTTTACAAATACATTTATTAAGATCTTTTTATATTTACTAATTAAATAAATGCAAGATTGCAAAAA
>WJKD01000904.1 GCA_014729315.1 Promethearchaeota archaeon
GACTACTCCCACGTTAAAAATCCAGAAGATAAAACTAGCGGGACATTGAGGATATAAGGATAAAAGTATTGAGAACACGATGTCAGCTTTTTTTTCAAGCAATAAAAGAAAACTTGGATTATATAGAATTTGATGTGCGAAGGACTTCTGACAATATTCCGATTATTTATCATGATCGAGATCTAAAATGATTGTTTAAAAATATTGATTTAAGATTAGAGGACTCAACACTAGAAGAGCTAAAAATAATAAAATATCACAACGGTCAAACCATACCCAATTTAACAGAATTTTTCTCTACGATAAACGGACAAGTTGATTACATTCTCGATTTGAAAGCGGAAGGAATAGAAGAGGAGATTATTGGCGTAATCAAAACAAATAATCTTGAAGATCGAATCATTATTCATACTATTTCCCAGAATGTAATAAAGAAAATGTATAAACTCGCTCCGAATTTAGATTACGCGTTATTTTAAGGATATATGGGCAAACTGGGAAAGATTAGTAGGTTCTTTCGATTAAATAGGCTTCTTGCGTGGCTTTGTTATTTTATTACGATCAGACCATATCCGATTAAATATCTAAGATCTGATGGACAATTCCTATACGAAGAGCTTATTATTCTTTTGAATAAAAAGGGAATTAAAGTAATATTGGGTGTCACTAAACTAAAAAAGTATATAAAAAAAATAAAAAAATGGAAGGTAGATATAATTACCTCAAATCATGCAGAATCAAAGAGGAAGATCTTATCCGAGATCACTAGCAAATTTTAATTAGAATTTTCTATCTTTTTCTCATCTTCATCATCTTTACGCACGCTAAACTTATATATTCCATAAATACCTGCTATTAAGAAGAGGGGTATGAATAGGACATATCCTAAAATGGAGTTCACTACAGAGATATTCATAAGGCTTATTCCACTGGGCGAAATTTCGTAAAGTGCCTTGCCTAATTCAAATGCCGCCTTGGAAAAAATAAGCCAAACCAGAATAGCATCAGGCTTTAAAAATTTGAATTGTTTGCTTAAAACTTCAGTTTTTACACCGATAATTGAAGCAATAACGTAGATAATCATAAAAAGATCAAAAACATAAAATCCTATGTTAATTAAGAGCCCTTGATCGGAATTTTGTTGCCCGAGCGCCATAAAAACGCTTAAAATCAAATATACAGAATATAATGCAACCCAAAGGAAGAATGTTCCAAGCCAAGCGTTAAATTTACCTTTTATAAGAGTCAACACGCCTAAAATAGCTAGCGCAATCATAATAACAAATATATAGAAGGCAATCATTGCAATTCTCATCAGGACGAATATAATAACAAGTGAAAGGACCGTTCCACCAAGGAACACAAACCACCGTAATATTTTATTTAGCGGAGTCTTTAAATCCTTAAGGTCTTGGTCCCAATCAGTTCCATATTTATAACAAGAATACATATAAAAGACCGCAGTAATAAATATATACGAAAAGACAGCAATAATGTAAAGGCCGACATATAACATTGTCCAAAGCGCCGAAAAAAAGATGGAAATTAATACAGCTATCACCACAATAATTAATATCGTTTTATAATTCGCTTTTCTTAATTCGATACGTAATACTGCGGACGCAACGAATAGAGCAATACATATTCCTAGTAAGGGAGGATAGAAGGCTAAAGACACTTGATAGGGAATGATATCAGAAAACTGAAACAAAGTAAATCCTATTATAAGCCAAAGCGTTAGAATTAGAAATAAACGGTACTCCTTTTCAGTAAATAGTTTTTTTAATTCAGAAAACACCATATCTCGTATTAGATACTAAGTTGGTAAATCTTATAATTTAATTAATCTAAATATGATTTTTGGGTTATTTAAACATTCTCAAATTTTTTTTGAGCTTAGCAAAATTTATGAATTATATACACAATCTTTTTAAACTAAGAAGTTTTACTCTCTAACAAGACAAGTTGACGAGACGCTTGTATTACGACTAAAAAGCACTACGGGAAAGAATTCCCACGACTTGCGAGTGCGTTATAGAAGTTGCTATAACTAGTAAACAAACACTCTCGTCTTATTTTAACAACTTTTTGTAATCTAATAAAATTAAATTTCTACTGGTTTAGAGTCTAATTCTATTCAGGTATTGGTCAAAATAGAAAATTCTTTCGCGGGATATTTCTTCTTTTAAAGCATTAGCCATGGAATATTCAAATCCCCAGATTTCGACATCCTTTTTCAATTCTTTCAATTTTTTAACAACCGGGAGAAAATCACCGTCACCCGAGACCAATGCACTAATATCGTAAAGATTTTCGTAAGCGTGCGAAATCATATCTATCGCAAGTTTTACATCTATTTTCTTTTCAATTGCATTATCAGTCGTATGTTTATCGAAGCTTGCTCTGATTATATACCCGCTCTTTTTAGAAAGTCCTTTATACCAGTTCACTTTTTCGCTACTAATGGGATAAATAATTCCCTCGTATAAATATATGCCAACAACTAGGCGGTTTTGAGCGATTAAATTTTTTAGCTTTTCGTAATCTACTTTAATATTATATTTACGGAATCCATTGAAGATGTTGCTATTATCAATATAGATTGCGATTCTTTTTCTCATGATTTTAATTTTCGGATTAAAGAGAGAAGTCCTATACCTAAAGTAGAAAATTCTTTATATGGAATATAATTATTAAAAACTTATATTATTGATTTGTCTTTCTTGGGATATTGAGAATTCTTAAATATAACATTAATATTAAGATTTATTAATCTTTATTTAGATTTTATTTTTGGAGTTATAGAGTAATTATGCTAGAAGCTCTAAAATTTAGAGATGTGGCGCTATTTGATTGATAAAGAATTAGACTTCAACTTATTATTCAATACAGTCGAGGATTTCATATTAGTATTAGATTATGAGAGTAATATCCTTAAAGCTAATCATGCAATTTTAGAAAAATTAGGATATACTATAGACGAAATATTGAATATGAATGTTTTAGACATTCATCGTAGAGAAGACCGAGAAGCGGTAATTTTAACTATTAATGAGATGATTAAAGGAAATTTGGATACTTGTACACTTCCTATTATTTCAAAAAGAGGAGAGGTAATCCCCGTTAATACAAAAACTACACTTGGTAAATGGGGGGAAAAAGATATTATTTTTGGGATAAGTAGAGACATAAGTGAAATTAAGAAAATTCAAGATGATTTAATTGAAGCGAAGCGATTTCTTTCAAATATTTTCACAAGTATCCAAGATGGAATAAGCGTCCTTGACAAAGATCTTAATATTATTAAAGTTAATCCTACAGCTGAAAGATGGTATTCTGTATCAATGCCTGTGATTGGTAAAAAATGTTACGAAGTGTATCATTAGAGAATTTCGCCATGCGAGGATTGTCCGGCTCAAATTACTATGCAAACGGGAAAAGTACAACATAAAGTAAACCCTAAAGGTCCAGTTGACGGTCAAGTGAGAGGATGGATAGATCTCTATACCTTTCCTTTAGTTGACTATAAAACAGGCGAATTAAATGGTATTATTGAATATGCTCGAGACATTACCGAACAAAAAATAACAGAATTAAAACTCAAAAAATTAGAAAAAAAATATCGTGAAGCGTATTTCCAAGCTAGTTTTTATAAAGACCTCTTTGTTCACGATATTAATAATATCTTACAAGCAATTTTGTTGGCAATCCAGATAATTAGCAATGAAATGCCAAATGAATTTAGAAATAAGTTTAATCCATATATAAATATAATTTCTGAGCAGATTAAACGAGGGTCTAAATTAGTTGAAAACCTTAAAAAATTTACGCAAATTGACGAGAGAGATATAAAACTCAAACCAACTGAGATAATTGGGATATTAGATCAAATCTTGGACAAAATAAAAACATCACACCGACATAAAGAAATCGATTTTGAAGTAAATTCTATGGACAATAAGATTTATGTAAAAGCTAATAGCTTGATTCGAGATGTATTTGAAATCTTAACAACAAATTCTATCCAATATAATAAAAATGCTATTGTAGAAATTATTGTGAATATTACACAGTTTAAAGAAAAAAATAAAAATTGGGTTAAAATCGAGTTAATTGATAACGGTAGAGGTATTGAAGACGAGAGAAAGAATTTGATATTTTTAAGAGCTTTTAAAGAAAGTCTTAGCGTAAAAGGAATGGGGTTAGGCTTATCATTAGTGAATAAAATAATACAAGCTTATAATGGAAAAATTTGGGTAGAAGATAGAATTACAGGAGATTATACCAAAGGGAGTAAATTTGTAATAATTATCCCCGCAAAGGAAGAAAAGAGTTAAAAATTATCTTATTCCAGATTATTAAATTAATAAGGAAATTTTTCTTTAATCCAAAGCAGTATTAAAACCATTGAACTATTAAATTATAATTGCAGTTTTTTAAAAAAATTGATTTTATTATTAAATAGGAGTGTCCCTATACCCTCAGTACGAGAGGAACTACTTCATGCCACCATTCAGTAAAATGTTATATATTCTTCATTAGGTAAAGCGTTTCAAACTTTATGAAAAAGGGTCCTATTTGAAACTGGAGCATCCTATTGAATGTCCGTCCAAATATTTTTAGTCCATTTTTCTTCTATTTTTATGTAATTAGAAATAGCTAATACTAATATTATATGGTATAATTTAAAATTTATCTGATGAGTTCCCATTTCTATCCCACTACAGTATATTATATAACAAATTGCTTCCAAAAAAATAACAGAAAGAAATGTGATCAATACATTTCTCAATATTACTGTAAATGAGTTAACCTCTTTCCTTGAGTCCATAATACATTAACCAGAATCCCACCATCTGCGGAATTCTCACTATAATTAGCCCTAATCCGGGGGTAGTTAGACCGTCTAAAGCAGCAAATACGATGTACATGAACATACCAATTGAGATTGAAAAAAATCTATGTCTAGGTTTTCCTTCTAATTGCAAACCTTGATACAGAAATCCGAATCCCAAAAGGATTAAGGCTGAGATGGCAAAGATTAGGGTCAATATACCCGCTGGAGAAAAGAAATTAACGCTATCATCGATAAGGTCCTCTCCAGACTTGTCGGGATATACAAATGAAAAAGAATTTGGATCAAAAAATATAAAAATTTCAAACAAGATTCCTAAAATGGTAAATAGTCCAAGAATATACCACTTTTTACTAGGAATTAAAAGTTGAGAACCTAAATATAATGCAGTTGTTACCGTGATAGGGAGCCAAAAAAAGCTCAATTTCGATATTTGCCCATAGCTATTGTCTAAATTTTTTCCTGTAAATAAAATCGATAGAAAATCACAAAACGGCCCTAAGAACCCGAGGCCGGCGCAAATTGCAGCTATTCCCAGGTAAATTAACAAGCGGGCGTGTTTCGTCTTAGATTTGTATATACAAAAAACACCAAATATTGCTCCACTTACCAGTACAATCGTTGCGGTAATAGCGTTTATCCAACCTACAAATGAAAGCAATTTATCACCCTCACTCTTTTCAATATTTTTGAATTAAATTTATTTCATCGTATTAATTAAAAAAGCTTTTGACTTTTTCGTGGAAGAAAGATTCACACAGTCATTTCATTTCGAAAATTTAGCAAACTATCCAAATAGGAGAAGACCAAGCCATATTATTATTCTCTAAAAATACCCTCAAATAGTAGAAAATGAATTCCTCATTAGCTTTTGTATGGTTAAGCTTAATCTCATGAAAAGGTTCTGAATCGACCACTTCTTTCTTTATTTTAGAACTTTTAACATTCAATACTTTAAAAACCAGTCCGTTTCTGATTATTTCGATTTTATTAATCATCACTGGACTTATCAATTGTAAATTAAGGATCCGCTTATTTTTTAACTCCAGATGGTTTTTAATATCTATTATTTCTCCCATCTCGTGATTATTCACAAAGAATTTAAGAATTAATCTTGGTCCAGTGGTTCCGTAGCAGTGTCGATGTTTCATAGCTTTCCATATCGATTTTTTACTTAAATTTGGAGCCCATATTGCCATAATTCCGGAAGGATAAATTCCATTGTCAGGATCAATTGGACCAGAAGGAAACACTCCGAAATGATCGTCACCACCCGCAGTAAATCCAATTTTATATCCTCTTAATAGGGCATCTTTAACGAAAGAACCTTTCTTTTCAAGAATCGCCCCTCTCCTTCGAGCATAAGATCCATAACCAAAAAATTTGTACCTTGGAGGAAGTGGATTTCCATTTTGAAAAGAATATTCTTGATTGCCCCATGTTGAATAAATCTCTACTAAATTTTCAAGAGAATTATCAAGAAAATCCCAGTTTCTATAACCGGGTCTTAAAGCCGTATGATGTCCGATCATAAGGACTTCTTCCTTGTAGGGTTTGAGATGTTTAATTAATTTCGCGGTAGAATTGCATTTGTTAATTTTCGAGCTAAAAACTGGAATTGTGTTATCGTAATGATATATACAAATATCTCCATAACCTGAGAACCAAGTACCCCACTCATATCCAAAAAATGTAATGAATTTGTTATCTTCGCAAAAGCTTTTGGAAATTTTCTTTATTTTAGCGAAATTATCCTCTAATAAATCTCCCCCGTGATCATGTTCTGTGGAAGTTCCAAAATTCAAGAGCGAAGATTTTAAATTTTTAAAATATTCTTCCAAGCTGAGTATGCCATCGCTTTCTTTTGTGTGTCCATGTATAACGCCCCAGAAAAGTTTTTTCTCTGTAGCATATTCCGTGCATAAAATGGGATTGGAATAATAATTTTGACCCTTATACGTAATTCTCAATTTGTACAAGCCAGACTTTTCGATTTCTATATCCTTAGGGTTAGATATTCCACTATGTGATTTACTAAAAACCAATTGTCTTAGGAAACAATCACTATTTTTTCCATCTATTAAATAAAGATTTAGCATTTTACTGAAATCCCGTACTAAATTACAGTATTGGTCCTCAATTCGTACTATTGATTGAAATTTATCTCCCTTAAAAACAGTTGAAGGTGCTAGAATTCTTATGTTGTTTAATTTGTCGTTGATCACCTCTAGAACAGGAGAATTGGAGAGCTTAATTGCTTTTTTATTTGGTAGCTTTAAGATAACTTCAAATACTTTTTTCTTTTCAGCTAATGATTGGACCAATGTATTGTATATTTCAAACTGAAATAATTCTCCTTTCTTTACGGATTCTCTACCATAGAAAAAATAACTTATTGATAATTCTTTGCCGGTTTTGATAAGCGGGAGAAAATTATGGTAGTTTTTTATTCTTAATCTGACATATCCCGGCTCTTTAGAAGAATATGGTTGAAGAAAATACCAATCATTCTTATTGGTGCGCCCTCCACGCAACCTAATCTCCAAAAAACTTCCTGCTGGTAATTCAGTATTCAAATTGAACTTAAATTTAATATTACTCTGAGTTCTCGCTACGACATGTTCAGGATCAATGTGTAAATTTTGAATTCGTATATGATTTGTTTTCAAACTTACTTTCACGAACGGTTTATATTTTGAGTATTCCAACTATATCCTATTTACATAAAATATAAGAAAGAAATGATTATATGAATGTTAAATTTTTATAATGATTTAATCTATTGAGATTGCGTCAAATATAAATCAAGGCTAAATGTATAGATTTATTAAATTTCATTATATTTCATACACATATAAAGAATATATATAA
>WJKD01000905.1 GCA_014729315.1 Promethearchaeota archaeon
GTCTTAGATGAACCCCAAACGGGTTTAGATCCTCAGGCAAGAAAGGAAGTTAGAAATTTTATCTTGAAATTAAAAGAGATGGGAAAAACGGTAATATTTAGCACGCATCTCATTTACGAGGTAAGCGAAATTGCTGATAGAGTAGCTATAATTTCTAAAGGGAAGCTCCGGGCTTTTGATTCCCTAGAAAATTTGGAATTAAAAGAAAAGAAAAGTCTAATCAACTTTGAACTATTGGGACTTCGAGAAGAGAAGGTTGATGGAATTCTGGATAAATTGAATCGTCTGATCTTGCCTTTAACGGGTCTAAACAAATCAAATAATGAAGTTCGCTTTAATAAAAACTCGAATTTCTTCACCGTTGCGTTCAACGGCAACCCTAATAACCAGTTGAAAATTCATAAAGCCCTTTTCGAGAATGGTTTTAAAATTATTGAGTTTTCCGTGCCCAAAGCCAACCTACTGGAAGACCTCTTCATCGGTTACAGTCTTGACTCTGAACGTGAGGAAAATTACGAAACAGAATCAAAAATATCTATTAAAAATCCAATTGAAGCTTAAAGAGGTGAATATAAAATGTTAACAGAAAATGGACAAAAATTCATATTAATAAAAGAACAAGAAGAAAAGAAAGAAAATATGGGCGTGGAACGGCGAATCACGCAGATTTACGACACCATTACTTTTGAATTTAAGAGGTTTTGGAAGATTTTTTTATTATTAATACTCGTTTACGTTGCGGTATTCGTTCTCTACTATGCTATAAACGAAATAGAATACGCTCAAGGTGTAGAAGTGCCCGAAGAATCCGTAGAATATTTTACATCGTATCTCGGGATGCTTAACTTTTTGGTTATCATAAGTACTTCAACTTTAGGCGGTTCGATCATTGCCGAAGATTTTGATAAACAGACGGGTAATTTATTATTTCCTAAGATTGACAAATCTCGCTTACTTATAGGAAGAACGACCGCACGATATTCCCTTAATGCATTGTTGGTGATCTTTTACTATATCCTAATAGCCGTAATAACCAATTATATGTATGCGGAAATACCAGATGCATTCTTTGAATCGCTCTCATGGGCGCTCTTGTATCTTTTTATGATAACCACCTTCGTTATAATGATGAGCAGTTTAAATAAAAGTGCTTCCTCGGCGATGATAATTAGCATTTTCTTCCTTCTTATCGTCTTCCAATTGATTGAGACGATTTTAATGGTTACCAGTGTTGAAATTGAACCACTATTTCTGCCGAATTATTACTTTAACATAATTGAAGCATCTTTAGACTGGCCAGATGAACGTTTTACTGAAATCTTAATGCCTTCCGCCCGAGAAGGAGATTTCGTGGAATTTAAACAATGGGTCACTCCCAAACCATCGGATGCGCTGTTTGGAATGCTGATATTTGCGGGAGTCTTTCTGTTTATTGCCTATATGATTTATAAGCGCAGACAGAGCAAAAACGAGTAGATGAGGTGAGTGGAGTGAAAAGAAAAAACGCCTTCGGACTCATCTCATTAATCGTGGGGACTCTTGGATTTGTCTTTGGAAGAGTGCTTTACGGATTTTTTATACTTCCTATGATATTGGGTCTGGTTGCTATCATTCTTGGACTCGTAGGTATATATCAAGATAGGAATGACACACTTGCAAAAATCGGTGTAATTACGGGTGTGACGGTGCTCATTCTGACTTTCACGGCAATCTACATCTGGTTGGTATGGAAAATCAGTAGAGCGCCCTATGCGGGATTAGCTTTAAAAAAAATAATACTTTAATTAAATAAATCAAATCTTTCTTTTTTTTCTTATTCGAATAATGAACTTGAAATTATTAAAAATTTACCGTGGTTCCTGGGATTAGACAAATCGATGTTAGTTAAAGATTTTCTTAATAATTTAATTGCTTTCCTTGGATGAGAAGATAAGACTTGAAGGTGTATAGTTGGAATTGAAATATTTGAGATCTTCGATTTTGTTTTTATCTTTACCAAATTGTTTTAAAATCGCTCCAATAGATTCAGCTACATTTTCACTCGAGAGAATTTCCATAGACTTTACATTCTCCTAAATTCGATTTCCTATATGTATAATTCTTCTTCAGGATAATCAAATTACAAAATTTCAATCTGATTAATTCTGGAGGTTCTATCCTAACACTATTAAGCTAGAAGTCGGAAAAAACAAAAGAAATTAAAAATGACAATTTAGCATTATATTCAAACTCTATTTCAGAGAGGAAAAAAAAAGATAATTTGATTATTAAGTTAAATTCTTTTTTACTTATTCGTTTTTACCGTATATCAAGTAGGCTAGAATGACAGTCTCCAAGATTATCAATGGATAAATATATCCTGTCGTTGATTGGAAAAAAAAATACGTAATTAAATTTATTCCAAGGAATATTCCGAAGAAAATTATATCGAATAGGACGTTCATTCCGCATAGGATCGTGCCAAAAATTAGAGCGTCGACAGCCCATTTATCGGGAATGATTGGGTTATTCTGTTCGTATTTCCATAAATAAACCACTAATATTATCAAAGTTATGATAAAAGTCAAGATTAACATTGCTCCGTACATACCAAAATTGAAAGGAACTGGCTTGTTAGCAATGAAATCGTATCTTGCAGAACCAACCACAACGAATCCGATCAGCCAAAATAGGAATCCTAATAATATTCCGATTACTAACGATTTGTAATTTATCTTCACCATTCAATTTTCAACTCTTCCTTACCATTTTTGTTTTTGTTTATTGTGTCAATTCTATAAGAAAATTACTATATATTTTTCATAAGCTTATTCTTTACCCGAAAGATACTTACAAAACTCAAAATTTATTGGTCCTTTTTTTGTGAGCTCGCAAGGAAACTCATCGCAAGCGAAGCAATTTTGAATGCTCTTTTCGTAGGCGCAAGAACATATTTCGCAGAATTTATTTTCTCTCGGAATGCATCCTCTATTCTTATTAGGACATTTTCCTAGGACTCTTCGAGGGCAAATCTCGCAGTTTATACCGCAAACTGAAGCCAACATTTTTATTTACCTCATTTTTGATTTAGTTATTCAGTCTCGCGGCTGAAAACTATTGGTTGGGCAATCTTCCGCGCTTCTGGTGGCGGGTACCTCGTGTCCGAAACAATCCCCTTTCGAGTCATCGATAGGTTTGTAAAACTTACATTCTTTACAATTTGCCATATTTTTTCACTATTAATTTTTTTGAGTATTAAGGGTATATAGAATATGTGATAATAAAAAGATGATTGTTTTTCAGAACATTTTTAAATATTGTCACAAATAAATTTCGTAAGATCTACATAAATTTTACACTTATTCCCATGATTGAAGTTATTCGTTCTTTCTTACGAGATTTAGGATTAAATGACATTCAATTAAATTTTTACAATCATTTCCTTCGTCATAGATTTTGTACGATAAAAGATTTACGTCAAGATTATAATTACTCCTATTCTCAAACATATAATAATTTGGATGTGCTGGAAGAATTGGGTTTAATAGACTCCACAGATGATAAACCTAAACTATACTTCAGAGTCAATCCAAAAGAAATTTTATCAAAAAAATTAGAAGAAAAATATAAAGAGTATAGCGAAAGGATCAATATTTTGGACAAAGAGATTAGACGAGAAGAGAGTCTAGTCGGCGTATGCCAAAGAAATATTACTTTTTACCACTATAGCGAACTAGCACCGGGAATAGATCATCTAATAAGCCTTATTGATAATTCGAACTCTAGAATTGTAATGAGTGCGCTTCCTCCTTCATTGTTAAAGAAAATTGAATATAGCTTGCGAAATGCGTTTTTAAAAGGTGTCGAAATTTCGTTTTTTTTCTCAAGGTCTGATTTCGAAACCATTCAAAATATTTTTGAAGTATATACTAATATTCTAAAAAAATTACGAATTAAAATTACACAAACTGAAGAACGAACGTGTAGGTTGATAAGATTTAACGATCTAATCGTGAACAACGGGATTTTGATGATTGACGATTTTGGTTTTAACACCATTATTTTTCAAGAGGACGAAATACTACATTTTGACGGTTTTACGGCACCAAATCTTGTCGCCCAATCAAAAAAAGAGCTTATGTCAAAAACCAAAGTCAAAACCATCGAAATAAACTATCCGAAACCTTATCAAGAGATTATTGACATTATAAGCGAGAAAAAAAAGATAAAAACAAGAGAATTAAGCAAGCTTGCCGGCATTGGAGGGTCAAAGTTGCGGAACTTATTAAATTTTCTCATTAAAGATGGAAAGATTCAAGAAAAAATCGAAAATGAAGGGGTTGGTCGTCCTGCTTCATACTTCATGTTAATTTGAAGGAAATGTGTTTTAGTATTTTTACTTAAAGGCTATTTAGTTAATTTGATTATATTATTACTATCGGAACTGTTAGAAAAAATTTAGAAATAAGAAATAATGGTGTCTATTAGTTCGGCAAAACTAATCCAAGAAAGAACTATTAGATTTTGTCTTAATATCTCAGATTGGGATTGTCTTGAAAATCCCCAATTATATAAAAAATTAGACGAACATTTACAAAAAGAATACGACATTATACCAGATAAAGAACGCGTGGGAAAAGGGACTGTCTATATAGCGAAATACGTCGCAAAAGCGACATTCATATATTTAGATACTAATTCAAAGCAAAAAACGAGATATTATATCGCTTTTTCTGAAAGAAGCTTCGAACAAGGTGAAAAACTTAAGAGTTCATTATTAAAACATTTTTCTTTGCTCGTCTTATCAGAAATTATTTCTTCTTATCCAAAGTGTTTTGAAGAGTATATTCCTCTTATCAAAAGATGGGCACTTCACGAGGATTGGATCGTGAGAGAAACTATTGGTCATTCAATAAGAGCTGTGCTCAAAAAGATTCCTAAGAAAACTATGAAGTTTTTAAAAGATCCAAGCAAGAGTACGGAAGAAAATCTTAGAAGATTGGCATCAGAAAGCTTAAGACCATTGGCGGATATCAAATGGCTCCGGGATCCGACAAAAAACCATATTCAATTTTCTAAACTGATAAGACTTACAAAATATACGCCCGAGAAAATGAGAAACCTCATGAAGATGTGGATATAAATTTCAAATATCGAAGTCCACGATAAGCTTACAACAGAAATGGTCTTAAAACTGAGAAAAAACAAATAATCTGGACTATGAAGCAGGCAAAGCGTTGGTTAAAAGATCGAAATCCAGAATATCATGAGGATCTAGAAAAGATACTTGGAAAGTATTACGTACTCTACTTTAACGAAAAACGCAATCGATTAGCAAAACCAAGAAATTGAAATAAATTTAAATCCCAAAAAAGATGGTATAATTTATGAGTAAAGAATACACAAAAGAAGAACTCGCAACATTACCCTTTAACGATAAAAGTTTAGATTTAGAGGAAAGAATAGAAGACCTTCTAAACAGACTTACACTTGAGGAAAAGTTCCGTTTGTTAGCGGGTCGTCGATTATGGTATACGAAACCTATAGAGCGATTAGGTATTAAGCCCTTTGCTATGACAGATGGACCTCACGGTTTAGGTGCTCATAGCTCTGAAGATACGCCTTGTACGTATTTTCCAACTGCAATATGTCGAGCGGCCACATGGAATCCTGATTTATCTTATCAGTTTGGAAAAGCGCTCGCCGAAGAAGTTAGGGCCATAAATTATCATATGATTTTAGCGCCGGGGATTAATATCGATCGTACACCAATCAACGGGAGGACATTTGAATATCAGGCCGAAGATCCATATTTGAATGTAAAATTAGCGGTTCCTGTTATTAAAGGTGTGCAAGATCAAAAAATCGCTGCGTGCGTAAAGCATTACGCTTGTAATAATCAAGAAATCAATAGATTTACTGTAAGTAGTGAGGTTGGAGAGCGAGCGCTCCAAGAAATATATCTACCCGCGTTTAAGGCTACGGTTATTAAAGCAGACGCGTGGTCCTTTATGGCTTGCTATAACAAGGTGAATGGAACCTATGGATGCGAGCATGAAGGTCTATTAAGGGACCGCTTAATGAACAACTGGGGCTTTCGGGGTTTTGTTGTCTCGGACTGGGGAGCGACTAAACTAACCACGGGTCCCGCAAGTTGTATCAATGCTGGGCTTTCACTGGAAATGCCTCGAACCATACAATATAAGCGAAAATATCTTAAAAAAGCGCATTCTCAAGGCAAAATTGACATGGAGGCTCTAGACGACGACATCAAAAGATTGTTGAGAGTTATGTTTCTGGTTGGATTATTTGATAACGATAAAGATATACCCAAAGGAAGCCTGAACACAAAAGATCATCAAGCAATAGCTCGTCAAATCGCTGAGGAGGGTATAGTACTTCTTAAAAACGAGAATTCTATCTTACCTCTTGATATCAATAGAGTCAAAAAAATTACTGTCTTAGGACCGAACAAAGATTACGAGATGGCTATGGATGGCGGAAGTTCGCAAGTTCACGCACTGTATGAAATAACTCCAATTAAGGGCTTAAAAGAAAAATGTGAAGGAAAAATCGAAATAATTGATGATCCTGCTGAAGCTGATTATGTAATCCTATGCATGGGATTGAACCACGAGCCTCACATGGACTGTGAAAACGCAGACAAAAAAACATTAGATCTCCCCGAAGATCAAATTGATCTAATCAAAAGTACAGCCCAAACGAATCCCAATACCATCGTCGTGTTGATTAACGGAAGTCCAATCACGATGGATGGGTGGTTAGAAAGTGTTCCTGCGGTAGTAGAGGCTTGGTATTCGGGGATGGAAGCCGGTAAAGTTATTGCGTCTATACTTTTTGGAGAGATAAATCCGTCAGGGAAACTCCCAATCACTTTTCCTAAGAAACTTTCGGATAGTCCAGCGCATGCTTCTGAAAGGACTTATCCGGGAAACGATAAAGTTTACTACGACGAGGGAATCTTTGTCGGTTATCGACACTTTGACAAAGAGGATATAGAACCATTATTCCCGTTTGGCTTCGGTTTATCTTATACAAGTTTTGAATACAAGAATCTTCGGTTGAATAAGGAAAAAATTTCGGCCGATGAGGTCTTAGAAATCTCATTGGATATTTCAAATATTGGTGAAAGAGCTGGTGCAGATATCATTCAACTTTACCTACAAGACTTAGAATGTAGTTCCGAACGCCCTCCAAAAGAATTAAAAGGATTTCAAAAGCACTACTTAAATCCAGGCGAGACAAAATCTATTACTTTTTCACTACAATCTGAAGATCTTAAATTTTATAGCGACAAGGAAAATCGATGGATGGTGGAAGACGGGAAATTTAATTTACTAATCGGCGCGTCATCCAGTGACATAAGACTCTCTGGTGAATTTGAATACGCTCAATAAAATTCTTCCAAAGTAATTTGTTTCTCTTAATCAAAAAAGATTATTATTTCTCTACTTAAATTCAGTTTCAAATATTCGCTAAGAATTATTTAGTCTATTATTTTTTTTCTTTAAAGTCGTAGTTATTTCTTTATTACGAAAGGATTTACTCTGTTTCATAGTTTTCTTAAAACAGCGACAGCAAAGAAGCCTTATTGAGGGATGATTCCAAATATTATTTAGATAGGCTAAACCCAAATGATAATTTTGATAAAGATAATCTCCATGATCCAAATATTTACCGCAAACAAAACAAGACCGCTTTCTCAATTTTTCTACCTGAATTAGTTGTTAAAAGCTATATTTGTTATATTTATAATATTAATTAAATATTGATATATTTAATATATCGGTTATATCAAAGAAAGTGCTGAAAAA
>WJKD01000906.1 GCA_014729315.1 Promethearchaeota archaeon
CCCCTAACTACTTTATTTAAATTATTAACTCTAAACGTAATGTTTCCATAAAAAGAGTGCTTTTAAAATATTTTTTATTAACTATTATTCTTTATCTTCTTCCTGTTTATATAACCATTGGCGTGCTTCATAGAATCCTAGATTTGCTGCTTTTTTTATATAGTAATATCTTTTTTCTTTCTCACCTTCTAACCCGTATAAAATACCTAAATAATAGTTTGCTTTCATGTTATTTGGATTTAAATCTAAGCTTTTTTCATAATATTGTTTAGCGATACTATAATTTCTTTTACTATAGTATGCAAAACCGAGATTTTGGTATAAAATATCTTTATTTGCTTCACTTTTTATCTTAATTGCTTTTTTTAAATAATAAATACCTTCGTCATATTCTCCAATTTTGCAACAACTAGCACCTAAATTTATATAATTAACAACATTATTTGTATCAAGCTCTACAGCCTTTTTATAGTACTTAATAGCAGAGGATATATCATTTATATCACTATACATTTGACCTAATGCAAAATAGCTATTAGCAAAATTCGGATTTATTTCAATGCTTCTTGTAAAATAATAGAATGCTAAACTATCGTTGCTATTTTCAAAGAACAAAGTACCTGCATTATAGTATGCATTATAGTTATTTGGATTTATTTGAATTGCTTTTTCATAACATTCTAGAGCTTTTTTATGATCACCTGTATTTTGATATGAAAATCCCAATAAAATATAAGTCATATCGCTATCTTTTACATATTTAAGAAATTTTTCTAAATACTCAATAGCCTTAAAGTGATCACCAATGTTTTTGTTATATATCCAGCCCAACCATCCATACGCAACTACTGCATAATTACTGTTCTCATATAATTCAATAATTTTCTCGTTACATTTAATTGCTTTATAGTATTCCTTTTTATCAAGCGCTATATCAGCTTGTTTTCTCAATTCATCAATTTCTCTCTTTAAATTATCTTCAACAACATCTCTTAGCTTTTCTAAAATCTTATTTTCATTTGTTTCAATTTCACCTTTTAAATAAAATTTCTTTCCATTCCACTCCGACGCTATAACATTTACTCCCACTAATTGCGGAATCATTAACAAGATTTGCTCACGTGTTAATTTTTTTACCATATCCGATTCATCTAATTTTTCTATTATGGGATCCAAATAAACTCCAATATCTCCTCTTAGCAAATTGTACAATTCACCTTTTGCTCTAAGGTAACAGATAGTTTTATCTTCACCTTCTTTTGCATAATAAATATATTCCTTTATAATTTTTATGCTTTTAGGATAATTTTTTTCCTGCCCCCTAGTATCTCCTATTATAATATGACTGCAGCATGTTATTATGTTTAAAAAAATAATTACCCTAGTCATTAGAGAAACATTTTTTTCCATTTTTAAGTAAACCTCCATTTTTTGCTACTTTTGGAGCTTAAAAGTATAAAAGTATAATGTCTCGCTCACCTGTTAAAGTGGGCGCTTTTTGCTCACTTTATCAGGTGAAGTGGGGTTGTTGGGCGGCTGCGGGGAGAGCGAGACATTGAGCGGACATCTTTTTCAGTCCGCTCAACTTTTTGCATCAGTTGACAAAGGGCTTCAACGCACCGAACTTCAACAAATAATTAAAACTTAATTTAAAGCACTGATCGTGAGGAATTCACGCCACCGCCCTTTGTTCAACTGGATGCAATTGTGTGTGCCCGGCATGGTGCGTGTATGTTTACTTATACGAATATACACAAATTATCCAGAGGGTGCAAGTCCCTTATGGGCGAGTTGCCGAAGCCCATTAGTAAGCCGCAAGGGCGTTCCGGGTGACCGGATGTCTGAAAGAAGCGGGACTACAAGAGTCTGTACGGACGAACAGGAACTGCATACGAGGCATAGCTTTGTGGGTGAGCAACCACATCTTTGTGAAGCCCGTAGCCAAAAAAAAACTTAGCTATGTAGATGCAGCCGGCATAGACTCAACGGATAAGCATCTTACCCGGGGAGATCTGTCAGATGTCGTTGCCAGCCGCTTGCGACTGATTGCCCGACACAAGGACGAGAAACCGTCCATGACAGAAGTCAGCCGAGATCATAGTAGCCCAATGCCCGGATTAATACCTGGGACATGGTGAAGGATCGAACATTAACCCGTTCCGGATTGATTTGGGATGAACATGGACGAATGGTAGTTACCAAGTCCTGTCCAAGCCCTTGTTAAGAAAGAACACAGTAAAGAAAGGGGATATTATGATAACATTAATCCTTTCCAAAGAAAACATGACAAAAGCGTTCCACCAGGTGCGAAAGAACAAAGGTGCAGCGGGGGTAGACGGCATATCGGTCAACGATTTAGCAGCTACCCTGCGATTGCGCTGGCATTCGATCAAGCGCCAGGCGGAAGACGGAAGTTACCAGCCCGATCCCATCCTGGGTGTGGAAATACCCAAGCCGAATGGCAAGAAACGACTTTTGGGCATCCCGACAGTCGTTGACCGGGTACTGCATCAAGCATTGCAGCAACAACTCAGCCCGATCTTCGAGCCGGACTTCCAACAGCACAGTTATGGTTTTCGCCCCCATCGCAACGCCCATCAGGCAATCCTGCAGGCATTGAAAAATATCAACGATGGTTATCAAGACATTGTTGATATTGATCTGAAAAGCTTTTTCGATGAAGTCGATCATGAACTACTGATGACCCTGATTTATCGAAAAGTCAAATGCCCGCTGACCCTGAAACTGATTCGGAAATTCTTACGGGCTCCCATTTCCATCAACGGGAAGCTCGTAAAACGACGCAAAGGTGTTCCGCAAGGCAGCCCGCTTAGTCCGTTATTATCCAACATCGTGTTAAACGAATTGGATAAAGAACTGACAAAACGTGGTCACCGCTATGTGCGTTACGCCGACGATTTCAGCATCTATCTGCGGAGTAAAACGGCAGCCAGACGAGTGGGAAACAGTATCTATCTGTTTCTCAAAACCCGGCTGCGTCTGCCGATCAACCGTGAGAAGAGCGGAATCCGTCGTCCGAGCAAGTTTTATCTGCTCGGGTATGGATTCGTGCCTGTGTTTCGCAAAGGCTCGAAAGGGAAATACCAACTTGTGGTAGACCGAAAGGCTCTCAGGAAACTGAAAGCGCAGATCAAGTCCATCACTCGTAAAACTATTCCCGCCAGCTTTGACGAACGCATTGCACGACTAAACCTTTTATTAACAGGGTGGATCAATTATTTCAAATTAGCCAATATGCACGGCAAATTACGAGATATTGACGTCTGGACGCGCCGCCGTTTGCGTGGCTGCATCTGGCATGACTGGAAGAAACCAAACCGGAAAATGAAGAATCTTATTCGGTTGGGAGTTCGACCAGACATTGCCTATTCATGGAGCCGCACCCGAATGGGACGCTGGGCAGTTGCCTGCAGTCCAATCCTCAGTACTACAATTACAAACGATAGACTGGAACGCAGGGGCTATATGTCAATGCTATTGTATTACCTTAAACTGACTCATGGTTAATGAACCGCCGTGTACGAGACCCGTAAGCACG
>WJKD01000907.1 GCA_014729315.1 Promethearchaeota archaeon
CTTCCATAGCTTCCAATACTTTTGTTCCCTCTTCGGTAATAAAATAAATTACTTTTTTTCCCTTTTTTTTACGCCTTATTAAGTTTTTAGCTTCCAATTCTTTGAGATGCTGATATATAGCCGGTAAACTTATAGAACCGATGATTTCCTTTAAGCGCGTCCCGTGAATTCCTTTTTCACGAGAAATGGATATTTGGGAAAGAATCTTTAATTTTGTACTTAATATTCCCCCCATTCCTGCTGTTTTAGCTCGAGAAGATATTGCCTCTAACACATAAGGTGCCTTTAACCCGCTTCCAGTGATTACGCAAATCGTCAAATCGCCTTTTTTCATTCCATGCTCTTGAATTAATAGATTTAGGGCAGAAATGGTCAATGCAGAAGCGGGTTCGGCAAAGATCCCTTCGTATCTTGCTAGTTCGCTAATTGCACTTATCATTAAATTTTCCGGAATTGCTAGAGCGGTTCCTTTTGTCTCTTTAATTGCTTTTAGGCATAAACTCTGGTAAAAAGGCTTTTTAACTAAAACTGAGCTCGCTTTTGATTTGAACTCTTTTTTCTTATGGATTTTAGTATCATTCCTGTTTAAATAAGCGTTTACAATCGGCGAACAACTTTTTGTTTGGACGCCCACTAGTTTAGGATATCTTTTTATAAGACCAGTATTCTTCAGTTCAGTAAATCCTTTCCACAAGCTCACCAGACATCCTCCGTTACCCATTGGGACAATAATCCAGTCGGGAATTCCTACGTCCAAATAAATTTCAAATGCTATTGTTTTTTGTCCTTCGATGGTCAAGGGATTATATTCCGGAGTACATTGATAATAATCTTTCTTATATTTCTCTTTAAGAGCGTATCCTATTGCATCGTCGATGATATCTCCTTTTACAATAATCTTGGAATTATAAACCATCATCTGTGCTTTTTTTCCGATATCGATTTCTTCGGGAATAATGTTCACGCACTTCATTCCTTCGAGAGATGTGTAGGCAGAAATAGAGGCTCCTTGATTACCGTTTGAAGCGCAAACGACCTTATGGAATCCCTTACTGCGCGCATCAGAAATTAATAACGCAGCCGCTCGGTCTTTGAATGAATTTGTTGGATTATGCGTCTCGTCTTTAAAAAATAGATCATTTAGCCCCAAATTTGGACCGATTCTTATTGATTTTTTTGTAGCAGTTAATCCTTCTCCTAAACTTATCTGATATTTTTTATTGACCTCCGGGAAAGCGAAAGAAAAATCCCAAAAGCTGTCAAGTGGTGGGAATGAATTGAATTTTTCTTTAAACAAATCTAATTTTTGTTTTATCAATAACGGCTCAAAACATTCGGGACAACAATAAATTATTTCGTCAGAGTGAAAGTTTTTCTCACAGTTTAAGCAAGTTAGGACTAATTGGCTTTTAATTCGAAGTTACCTCTTTAAATGTTGAATATAGTGGATATAGTATTGTGGACAATAAACTTATTAGTATTTGGTAATTATAAAATGTAATTTACTATAATTAATCATCGATAGAACGCTTACTCGTGTAATATATGGACCGCTCTAATATATATTTTTTATTGGCTGCTGGATTAATTCTAACCGTTTTAGTAATCGGAATAATTTACATGATATTTCATGTTGTAGAATTGTTTGAACTTTTAGAACTTTAACCTTTTATTGAACCTCTGCTTTTTCTTTTTCTTTTAAAAATTTAAGTAAATGATTTGCTTTTCTCTATTTAAAAAAAATACGATTGATCGTAAAAAATATATACTATTCATTTTTTATATTATTAGTTATCATCAGAATTTACATGGAGTCCGTTAAGAGGAAAACAGATGTTACTTTTATTATGGATAATTTTATTCAGTGTTTTAGGTAGCGTGGGAGCGATTATTTTAGCAATGATATTTATCCTTTTAGGAAAAAACCAGCAAGAAGTTTTAATTCCATGTTTAGTTGCGTTTGCAACTGGAACTCTTCTCTCGGCAGCTTTATTGGGGATGATTCCTAATGCGATTATAACTTCAGGAAATCAAATTAATACGGTTTTATCAATGGTACTCGGTGGGATCATCTTTTTTTTTATATTAGAAAAATTAGTTATATGGCGCCATTGCCACCGAGAAGAATGTGAAGTAACTGAAGCCGCCACGGGACCAATAATTCTTTTTGGAGACGCCTTTCATAATTTCGTTGATGGTATAGTAA
>WJKD01000908.1 GCA_014729315.1 Promethearchaeota archaeon
GTAGAATCAAGACTTACTGGAGAGCCGTATGAAACGGAAACGGTCAAGTACGGTTCGGAAGGGGCTTGTTGGAAAAGTGTCCCCTTAAATTTAAATTGAAATCTAATTTAAAGGGATAACTCGCTGGCTTGCTACCTTACGCCTCTTGTCTTGATCGCCTCTTGTCTTGATCAGCACGTGAGTCAGGCGGCAAGTTAGCCTTGTCGTTAGGTGTTAAATAAAATTTATTTTTTTCTTTCATTTTGTAATAAAATTATTATCTTTAAATTGTTATAAAATTAAAATTCATTATTAAATTGGAGCTAATTTGAAATCATTTAGGTTCAACAACTCGGTTGTCAGCGATGTATTAGAAGAAATAAAAAAGGCTGAAGAATTTATAAAAATTGCAATATTTCAAATTCACCTTGAAGAATTATTCAATATCTTGGAAGAGAAAAGAGTAAATGAGGGAGTTGAAATTGATATTTTTACTTTACCATTTGATAGTATAAATGATTCTGTTCGTGAAGATGTTGTTACTAGGCTAAATCGATTATCTGATTTGGGAATAAATATATATTTCTGTAAATGGAATGTAGGTGATCCAGAAAGAACTTCTACTGCAATAGGACGATGGTATTCCTATCATGGTAAATTTATAGTAACTGATAAATCAGCAATAATATTAAGCGCTAATTTTACAAGGAGTGATGAACTGGATGCGGCATTATTTATTGAAAATGAGCAAACATTTATTGATAACTTCAAACAAAAATTTTATGAATTACAGGATTTATTTATAATTGAACAAGAAGGGTATAATGGAAAAATAAGAAGAGAAATTATTAATACGGGACTGGACAATATTGAAAATATTTTTGAGTTACCAAATGTTATTGAAACAACTACTCATCAAAATCATTGGATTAAACATTATCCCGCAAAATTATGCCCTGATAATATTGATATTGAAGAAAAACTATATTTAGCACCTTTCAATGTAAAAGCACGGAAAATTTACGAAAAACTTCTTAATCAAGCAGAAAAATATATTTATATTTCAGCTGAGAGTTTTACCGATGTAGAGTTTGCTTTGTTTTTACGTCAATTGAAAATAAAAAAGGATATTGATATCTGTTTATTAGCTGGATTTACAAGTATGGATTTTAGTGATAGAATCCAAAAAATGTATAGAGAATTAATTGCTAATGATATAAAACTTTACACGATTGAAGAAGATTTACATGCTAAATTAATAATTACAGATAAGCATTTATTAATTGGTTCGATTAATTTAAACAAAATGAATCTTGGATTTAATAAAACGAAAAAATATTGGCGAGAAAACACTGAAACATTTTTTATTTCTTCAAATGACACAGTTATTCAAGATGCGAAAAATAAATTTCTTCACCAAATTTCTAATAGTCTAACAATGGAATCAAAATTAGCAGAAAAAGTTCAGAAAGAAGTTACAGAGATTTTAAATAAATCGTTTAATATTAAAGTTAGAAAAGAAGTAAAAGAATTATTCTCAAAATTCATATTGATAAAAGAAATTGAAGTAAAAAAAGATGCAAATAAGCTTGCAAAAATTACTAAAAAATTAATGAAACATTATGATGTAAAAATTGCTAACAAAGATACATTTATCATGGCAATAATCTTATTTTATTTACAAGATAGGAAACACACATTATCTGAAATTAGAAATAAGTTGAACAAAATAGAAATAATAGATAATTTAAACGTTTTAATTGAGAAGTTGAATAATTCTGATTTTGTTGAATTAGATGAAGATTTTTATAAAATAAAAATTGAATCATTATTTGAGTGAGGAGTAATATTAAAATTGATTTGTGATATTATAAACACTAATTGTATAGATTTTTTAGAAAACACAGAACACAAATTTGATCTGACTTTTCTTGATCCGCCCTTTAATCAAAATAAAAACTATAATAGTCATAATGATAAAATGGATCCTGCTGAGTATTGGGAGTGGATGGAAAATGTTTGTAATAAAATCAATCAAAGGACATCTCCTGGTGGTGCTATTTATTTTATGCAAAGAGAAAAAAATGTTAAAGAAGTTATCAATGTTTTAGAAAAATCAAATTGGGAATTTCAAAACTTAATAATTTGGAGAAAAAAAGCCTCAGCTGTACCAAGTAATTATAAATATGGGAAACATTATCAGATATTAGTATTTGCTACAAAGGGTAAAAAAGCAAGGATTTTCAATAAACTTCGAATTGATCCACCCCTTCTTGTCACTGAAAAATACAAAAGACCTAATGGTATGTTTGTAACTGATGTATGGGATGATATTCGTGAATTAACATCAGGATATTTTGCCGGTGACGAACCACTTCGCCTTCCTAATGGTGAACGATTACACAATCAACAATCTCCTATTAAGCTTCTATTACGTATAATATTATCATCTTCAAAAATAGGTGATTTTATCTTTGATCCATTTTCAGGTACTGCAACTACCTGTGCTGTTGCAAGACAATTAGAAAGAAATTCCGTTGGTATTGAGAAAGATGGATTGTATTACGAATATTGTTTAAAAAGGTTAAATGAATTTCGTGATGTTGATAGGATTGATAAATATAAAGATGAATATAAATATACAAAAAATTTAA
>WJKD01000909.1 GCA_014729315.1 Promethearchaeota archaeon
ATTAGATGTCTACAAATCGTATTTTTTGTAAATTCGGATTAATTGGAGAGAATTTAGACCTAAAAAAAAATATTTCCTTAAAGATACATGAAGATGGCGTAATTAGTGAATTATCCTACGAAGATTTGGAAAATAATAAAAACTTTCAAGGGAATGGAGATAATCATTTATTAATTCCGGGTCTTATTAATTCTCACATTCATATTGGAGATAGTTTCGCCAAGGAGAGAGGATTTAATAAAAATCTAATTGATGTGGTTGCACCTCCAAATGGGTTAAAGCATCAACTATTAAAAAAAACGGAAAAAGAAATTATTTTCAAGGGTATTATTAATTCAGCTCGAGAAATGATTTCTAACGGGATAACTTGTTTTGTTGATTTTAGAGAAGGGGGCTTAGAAGGTGTTCAAATTATCAACGAAGCTATGGAAGGTGAACCTATAAGATCTGTTAAAATGGGACGATTTAGGGAAGAGGGTGAAATTAAGTCTATTTTTAAAAATGCCGACGGGCTAGGTTTGTCAAGTTATAGAAATCTTTCTCCTGACGAGAAAGAATGCATAAGAACATTAAAATCTAGTAAAAACAAACTGGTTGCATGTCACGATGCAGAAGTAAAAAAAGATATAAATTTATTCAAAGAAATAATTAGCGATAATCTGGTGGATATCATAGTTCACGGAACACAGTATACGAAAAAAGAGTTAAATCTCCTAAAAGAAAATAATATCTCGCTCGTTCTATGTCCTAGAAGCAACGGATATTTTGGCGTTGGTTTTCCACCAATACTAGATGTCGTCGAATTCGATATTTTAACTGCTTTAGGAACGGATAATATAATGTCAATCAATCCCGATCTTTTTGAGGAAATGAGATATTTATATTTAATCGCTAGAGTTCTGAGCAAAAAGTCGAATAAAAGTCCGATATCCGCAAAAGATTTATTAAAAATGACTACAATTAACGCAGCAAAAATATTAAAATTACAATCTTCGATCGGTTCAATATCTTTAAACAAGTACGCAGACTTTTTCATCATAAATTTGGATGATTTAAATTATTATAATAATCAAATCACTACAGATATTATATTTCCCCTCATTGTGCAGAGAACTAAACCAGAAAACATAAAAAAAGTATTTATCGGAGGTAAAAATGTCTTTGAACGAAAGAAATAAGCAATCCTCACATAGACCAATCGTAATTTTAAGCGCTGCTATGACAATGGACGGTAAGATTGCTTCATTTACAGGTGATCCAGAACTCTCTGACGAAGCTGATTGGCGAGAAGTGCATAAACTTCGAACGGAAGTAGACGCGATAATGGTAGGAAAAGGTACGATTCTTAAGGATGATCCTAAATTACACATTAAATATTATGAGCATAATGGATATTATAGAATAATCGCAGATAGCAATCTATCCATACCTTTTAATTCGCAAATTATTACATATGAGCCAGAATTATATCCTACGATATTTTGCTGCTCTAAAAATGTGGCTAATGATAGGATTAATCAGTTCAGAAGCAAAAAGATTAAAGTAATCAAATCTGGAAAGGGAAAGAGAGTAGACTTAGAGATCTTACTTCCGAAATTATATGAGTTAGGAATTAGAAAAATTCTATTAGAAGGAGGAGGGACCCTCAATTGGAGTTTTCTGAAAAGTGACCTTATCGACGAGCTCAGATTAACGATTGCTCCGTGGCTTGTGGGTGGCAAAAACGCTACAACTCTCATTGAGGGTAAGGGATTTGATAAAATGGCGCAAGCTCCAAGATATAGATTGAAAGAGGTCAAACATAGGAATAATTATGTAATATTATATTATAAAAGAGGACCCTAATGGAAGAGATTAATTACAATTACTTCAAAGGGCTGGATTTAAGAACAATTAAAAAGGTTGTAAAGAAGATAAAATATGATCTTCCAAAGAGGGAACGAGAGACGATCACTTACTCTAAAAATTTCACGCTCTCGTTAAGTAATTATTGTGTAAACGATTGCAGTTATTGTTATTTCAACTATAAACTCCCTAAAACCGAGAATAATAAGAACACCATTTTACTAGAGGATTTTCAGATTGAAAAATTAATTCAAGAAGCAGTTCGTTATAATTGTAAAGAAGCTTTAATTTTATCCGGAGAACATCCCGAATGTATTTCTGAAGTTCAAAATAAATTAATCGCAAATAATTATAAAAGCTACGTTGAATACGTAAAATCCGTATGCATTAAAGTATTAAAGTCTAACATCCTTCCTCATACAAACATTGGTTTACTCAGTTTTGAGCAATTAAATGAGCTTAAAAAAAACAATGCGAGCATGGGTTTGATGCTCGAAAGCACAAACATGAATCTCTGCGAAATAGGAGGAGTTCACGAACTCTCTCCTGGAAAAGAACCCAAGAAGAGAATTAAATTCATAGAAAATGCAGGTAAATTGCACATTCCCTTTACTACGGGCTTACTGTTAGGTATTGGCGAGAACTTGGAAAATAGAATACACGATTTGCATTTAATTAAAAGTATACATCAAAAATACGGACATATCCAAGAAGTTATTATTCAAAACTTTGTTCAAAAGGAAGCTATTCGTTATAGACCTAAAAAAGTCCTCTCTATAAAAGAGATCCTAAAAACCGTAGGCCTTGCCAAAATAATCTTCGGTAACGAAATTTCTATTCAAGTACCTCCTAATTTAATAACTGGATACGAAAGAGAGTTTATCCATATGGGAATTGACGATTTTGGAGGTATTTCTCCACTCACTTTAGATTATGTGAATCCAGAGAGCAAATGGCCACAAATAAAAAAATTGGAAAGCATATGCAAAAATAATGGATACATACTAAAAGAGAGATTACCGATATATCCTAAATACATCCGAAAACCAGAATTTTGTTCAGAAACTATTAAAAAAACGATTAATAATATTAATTTAGATGCTTATAACTGATTTGTTTGATCAAATAAAACCAGATATCAGAAAAATTCTTCAAAAATCCCTTGATTCTGAGGATATTAATGAAAACGAAGCTCTAAGCTTGTTAAGAGTCACAGGAAAGGAATTTTTTGCTTTACAATATGTTGCAAACAAATTGTGTCTTGAAAGAAAGAAAAATGTAGTAACCTTTGTAGTCAATCGAAATATTAATTTCACAAATATTTGCAACCAAAGATGTAAATTCTGCTCCTTTAGCGTACCAAATAATGCTGACGACGCGTTCTTATTGAGTCTCAATGAGATAAGAGAGAAAACCATTGAAGCAAGTGAAAGCGGATGTACAGAATTATGTATACAAGGAGGAATTAACCCAGATTTAGACTTTGATTATTATCTTCAGATACTAAAAACGGTGAAAAATGTAGAGCCAACTCTCCATATTCACGCGTTCTCCCCGCAAGAGATCTTTAGAATTGCCTCCCTAAAGGGGGACACACTTAAAAATACATTAAGAGAGTTAAAGAACGCAGGATTAAATTCGATTCCGGGAACGGCTGCGGAAATCCTTTCTGATGATATTAGAAAAATTATCTGTCCTAATAAAGTTCCTACTTCAAAATGGATTGAAATTATAAAAACAGCACATGAATTAAAAATCCCGACGACATCAACTATTATGTATGGACATGTAGAAGATTTAAAGCATAGAGTTGAGCATTTGAAAGTTATAAGAGACATTCAGAAAGAAACTAACGGTTTTACTGAATTCGTTCCCCTTCCTTTTGTCAAAGAAAACCCGATCTTGTCGAGATTAAAAGACTTTCCACTTAAATTGACATCAGGAATCGATGATTTAAAGCTTTTTTGCGTCGCTAGAATATACTTCAACGATTACATTGACAACATCCAATGTTCGTGGGTGAAGCTTGGACCAAAATTCGCCCAAGTTTCGTTAAATTACGGTGTTAACGACTTTTCTGGGACTTTAATGGAGGAAAATATCTCGAGAAGTGCTGGCGCTGAATTTGGGCAAATTCTACACGAAGACGAAATCATTTCAATAATTAAATCAGCGGGAAAAATTCCCGCTCAAAGGGATACGATTTATAATATCGTCAAACGCTATTAATCTCATTTCCGACTTTTTTCTAAATAGAGAGTTAAATTTTAAGAATTTATTAAATATCTATAATTTACCTAATTAATTCTAAATGGTTTAAATTTCGAATAAAAGATTTGAGAAATATGACTATTACTCTAATTGCCACAATTAAAGTGAAAGAAGGTAATATGGAAAAAGCTAAGGAAGTACTTAAAGAAATCGTGCCTAAGATAAAAGAACAAGAATCAGGTCTAATTGAATACCGCCCTCACACAGTAAAAGGCAAAAAGGAAAAGAACACAATAATATTTTATGAAAAATACAAAGATAAAGAAGCTTTACAAATTCATTCAGCAAATTTAGGGAAATCGCTCGCACCATTATTACCCTTATTAGAACCGGGAATGGATGTTAAAACATGCTTCGAAATTATTTAAATTTTTTTTTATTAATAGGATTATTTTCTGGATTCAAAATTTCTATAACTTTTAACTTTTTGCTTATTAAAATTAAGAATAATGTAATTCCAGCAAATAATGTAATAAAGATAATCAATAAATAAAGCCATGTAAAATTCTTATTAATTTCTATTTTTTCTGGTTTGAAATCAACGATTCCGTCGTGAATCCGAATGCTATCAATTTCGTCATCCTCAAAATTTCTGATAATCCGCAATAAAGCGGATATTGCGTGTTGCGTATAATCAATTCGTATAAGATAAGCGTCCTCAACTTCGAAACCCCTATGAAAACCTCCAAATCCTCTGTTAGGACACGTCAACTGAGATTCTTTTCGGTATTGGAGAGTCAAAACCCATTCTACGCCGGCTTTTAGACAATTGTGGTACTTTTGTGCTCTTTCCGAGTCTAAAACATCTTTGGCAACTCTTAGCGCGTCTCCAATTCCTTCTAAATAGACTCCCGTGTTTACCGTGGGACCTAAAATGTAACCGTACAGAGGATTGCCCAATTCGTCGATTTCTTCTACTAAATATTGACGATCTATTTGAATATCCGTCATTTCAAAACAGAAATCCAAGTAGATCTGATCCCCCGTTAACTCGTACCATTTAGCGCATCCTGAAGATGCCCAAGGAATAAATGCGGAATTATCGTATTCATAATCGCTAGAATAGTAGAAATCAATCGCATCCTCAACAGACCTACGATATGCTCTGTCTTCGTGAACTTTATAAGCTAAAGCGAGAGCAAACAAAGCTTCGCTGGAATAATATAATTTTTCTTCCTTACTGCCATAGATTCCGGCATAAGCGCCGTCAGATCTTTGTTGAGAAACGATAAAGTTGGCATATTTTTCCACATAAATGTTATAATGAGTGCTTTTTGTAGCTTCCCAATATCTAACCATCGCTAAGATAGTCAGCGCGACTGTTCCGACTTTCATTTTAGAATTATAGTAGATTGCCCAGTCATCGTAATTGATCATGTAAGTGTGAGCGGAGAGATAATCTAACCCAGCTAAACCTGCTGCTAAATATTTTTCATTCCCCAGTTCGAGATACAAGTCCATTAAGGCGTATGTTGCTCCAGCGTGTCTTACAATATTGTATTCCGTTTCGTCGTATTCATTATCTTCTGCATCGTAAATATATCTATATTTACCATTTATATGTTGAGAATAAACCAAATTATCTCCGGCATAGAGAGCACATTCTTCAATTCGATTTTCAGCATCGCCATTTTTATAATATTTGGGTGCTTCCCAGTCTGGATCGCATTCTTCGATATTAATAAAGAGATTGATATTAGTAATGGTGTAAAATCTCATCATAACTACAGCTAAAATAATTAAAAACACGACTATAGATGATGTGATGATGTCTACGACTTTGTGCATATATTCAACGGATTTATAGATTTTGTGAATATAATATATGAAAATTATTTGATTCAATCATAAATATAGTTTATGCGTGAGATTAAAACGCATGAATTATTCGTCTTGGATATAAGGTTTTCCAGTTTTTAAACAATATTCAGCTTTAGACAACTCTCTTCCGAGATAGTTAATGTGATACGCGTTATTAGTAAGATTTAAATTTAGTATTCTTTTGCTGATTGCTTCAGCATTATTTCCAATTAAAGTCTTTCTCAATATATCTTTGTTTGAATAGAACATTGCTATAATTTCTTTAGCGTAATGGTCCACATAGAGTTTAAAATAGCCGTTTTTATCTGGTTCATATTCAGGATTATATTCACTAATGTGTACTGCCTCTTTCTTATCTATTTTAGGACATTCTTGACGTGTTTTTCCTTTTGCTTTAAAAAGCTGGATACCTTGATTAATAGGTGGTGTTTTTTTCATTTTAGCAATGTAATTTAGCTTAATTGCTTCCTTCAATTCACTGACACCATTCATAAGTTTTGTACTATGCTCAACGGTGAACACAACTCCCATATCCAATTCCAGAGCTATACTCGCTAACAGTCCATTAACGCCCACTGAATCTACATCCATCAATTCCACAACATTTGATATCCCAAAAAATAATGGAATTTCTAATGCAGCAAATTCCTCTTTTAATACGCATTTTTTATAATAAGAGTAGGCATCTAAAGAATTGCATATACCAGGAGAGATAGGAGTCTCTAATAAGGGATCGGCTATTAATTTCCGAAAACCAATATCGCGCAAGGTTTTAGTTAATTCGAATAAGTTTTTTACTCTAGTTTTTGGATCCTTCGGAAAGTATCCTTCCTTTACTTTAGTAGGTAAAATAACGATTGGAATGTCCTTGGGAATAAAAATTAAATCCTTGTAATTTTCTAAATCAAAACTCAATAACATGTCAATTCCTTCGTCAACTGCAGCTAGAATCTCGCTTTTTTCCATCGAATCGATGCTTAATAAACTATTAGTGTTATTTTTAAGCAGAGAAATAACTTCTCTTACCCGATCTGGGTCTGGATTGTTAGATACACACCCTATATCGATAATGTCAGCACCAGAATTGACATAATGCTGAGCCTTCTTAACGATACTTTGATCTTTCTTGGTTGTACAATTTACAATCTCTGCAATGATGGGGGGAGGCAGATTCTTGCCGATTATCACATCTGATTTACGCTCATTTACGAAAAAGGTTGATCCTCCTATCTCAGTTCTACTCGAAGTTAATTGTTCTTGAAGGAGGTTTTTAAATATTTTCTCTCCAGAGATTTTGAACACTTTATTCGCTGAAATGAGATTAGAAAGAGTAATCTTATCCAAATTTTTTAGAATCGTTGGTAAATCTGACGCGAATTCGGGGCCCTTCCTAATTTTCAAATTGAATTCAGCTTCTAACTTGCTCGTATCCCATTGTACGAACCCAGGTAAAAGAACGAGATCGATATCTTCTTTAGCAATCGATCCTAAGGCAGACCTAACCATAGCGGGAGTAATAAAAGCCGAAACCGCAACGGGCATCTTGAGTATTTCAAACACAAATCCCTTTATTTCTTGAACTATTTTGTTTAAGATTGGATAACTCTCTTGCCCGGTTAGTATTAAAATTTTAATTTAAATCACTGTAGATTTTTTTTATCAAACGGAATATAGATATCGTCCAAA
The DNA here is from genome assembly GCA_014729315.1 of Promethearchaeota archaeon. The sequence continues at coordinate 7,624 of WJKD01000909.1, forward strand.
ATGGAACCAGAAGCTTCTTTAATTTTTAAATTACTAATAATAGGCTCGTAGTGCCCCTCCATTAGGCCGTTTGCTATATAAGCAGCACCTTGGGCAGCCCTCTTTGCGATTTGAGAATAATTTTTCATTAGCCGCGTGGAAGAGAGACGGCTTAATTTATCAATCATCATTTCTCTAATGAATTTTATATTAGCACCTCTTCCCGCTAACAAAATTTCTTTTATTTTGTTCCTATTTGAATATGAAGAAGCAATCCCAAATACGGCTTTTTTTACGCTGGACATATACGCATCTAAGGCGGTTTTTGATTGTTTATCTTTTTCTGCTAATAATGTGATTTCCTTTATACTTAAATCCGAATATCCGGAAATAAACGCAACACCACCTTTATAGATGTTTTTCTTCTTTACATTTTTAATTAAATACGCTAATTCTCCATCGAGGCTCCCGCATGCTCTAAAACCCATGATGTTTGAACCTCCAATTCCATCTATAATCTGGCCGTTTTCGACAGCTAATACGGCGGTGAACCCGTAACCAATTTCGACCATTATAAAGTTAGTTCTCTCGGGACCCACATCATATTGTTCCATCTGATCTTTAATTCCGGTTACGGCGGTACATAATTTATCTGCGGTTCCCATGTCAATCTTATTAATCTTACGATATCTAGGAACAGTAGGCAAGTGTTTAATTCCTGGTATAATGACGCCTGACAACTTTTCTTTCTTGAATAATCTCAGCACTTTTCCTAGGCCAATAAGTTTGCTTTTTTCTTCTTTTTCAAATTTTAATAATGTGTAAAAAATATCTTCTTCAGTTAAGTCTTCCACTTTTTTTAAAGGAAGTCCAAATCCGCTCGGAGCGGTTATTAAGTCAACATTTTTTACGGATTTAATAATATCTATGGCTTTTGATGAATCTTGGGTTATTAATTTGGAGGGGATGGAAGTATCTAAAATTACCTTATTATCATCTAATCCATAAAAATCCCACGACCCACTTCCAGGATCTATTCCTATTACTCTACTCAATTTGCATCAGCATTAATAATGAATCACTTTTATAAAGATTTTATTTAACTTTCATTATAATATAGTAATCTTTAAACTATAAATGAAAACTCATAATAATTTTAAATTTTAAACAATTGATTCTTAAAATTAAGAAAAATTTTAAAATTAAAAATAAGAAATATCCAATAAATAAATATTAAAAGAATAACATTTTAAGTTGAGAAAATATGGCTTTAACTGTATGGGTGTGTGAAATATGCGGAGAAGCGTATATCTCCGATGGAAAACCAAGTCGATGTCCATTTTGCGGAGCATACGAAAACAATCTTACTGAATCCATGGATTACGATGATTCTGGAAAGTGGGATCTTGAAATGAACGAAATCGATAAAGCAAACGTGGAACACGCATTAGAAATTGAGATTTCCAACGAACTTTTCTATAAATGTGCTTCTAAAACCGTCAAAGAATTAGACGGACAGAAATTATTTAAAATTTTATCTAAAGTCGAAGGAGAACATGCTTCTGTGTGGAAGAAAATTTTAGGATTAGATAAAATAGATAAAAGCAAGAAAGAAGAATGTTTTGTAGAATATACAAAGGATTTAGAGGACGCTCACAGAAGAGAAACGAGAGCAATTAAAACTTATAAAGAAGCTGCAAAAGTTGCTGAGCATCCTCGAGTAAAAGAAGTGTTTGAAGCATTTGTAGAAGTCGAGACCGATCATTTAAATCTTTCTGACGAAAGATTAGCTTAAGAAATTAAGTTTAAATCGATAGATCTTTGATTTATCTTTTTATTCCTACTTCGTTATTTTAAATTTTTAAATTCTTTTTTAAACTTTTTATCAATCATTTTATCGGGTAATATTTTAATTATTCGATATCTCATTTTGTCTGGTGCTATTAAATATCTTGTTTTTGGATTTTTATGATTTAATATTTTATGTACTAGCTCTGCAATTTTTTTAGGATTTAAACCTTCAGTTTTACCTTTTTTGATAGCGTGTTCACCAACGGCTTTAGCATATTTCTCAAAGATAGATCCTTTTAATTTTTCTTTAAGAATTTTTAAAGATTCTTCACCTTTATCCCATATAGAAGTATTTACCCTTCCAGGTTCGATAATTACTACTTTTACTCCAAAAATAAGCAATTCTCTCCGGAGTGAATCAGAATATCCTTCAAGCGCAAATTTACTGGAACAATAAGGTCCAAAAAAGGGAGTTGCAAAAAAACCAGAATCGCTACTTATCATAATTATTCTACCCTTAGATTCTAACAA
>WJKD01000080.1 GCA_014729315.1 Promethearchaeota archaeon
ATTGGGATATCGTTGTCTAGATCGTTAAAAATTATGCAGTTATTTGGCGATGAGGGAAACCAGTGAAGCATCGATCCTTGTTGAAAATTCCAAGCGTTCGTTTCAATTAGAAATTCGTGAGTTTTTTGTTCGAGATTGAGTAAGATAATTTTCGCTTTTTCTCTTTTCCTGGGCATTCTGTGGTGGAATTCTGACTCTAAGCATGTATAATATTTCTGGTTTTTACTCCACGGACATACTGAATAATAGCCAAAAAAATGATGGCTATCAGAGGGTGTTAATTGAACCGGCGGCGAAAATTTCATAATAACAAGAATTACTCCTTCTGAATGTAAATTTATCTTAATTGATAATAGTTGTTTGAATATATTTAATTTCCACTTCCAATTAGATTAGTTTTTTTATTTTTTTGAGTTTAGGAATTTGGCGAAGATTTTTTGAAACGAAAAAAAGCTTATTAGCGTTTAATGCGTAAAGTTTTATTATCAAATTGAATCATTTCTAACAATCAATTTTCGGAGATAAATTATCATGAACGAAACAAAAGATGAGAAAACATTAAAAAAATTACCCAAACAAGTAACTGTTGTGGCGGTGGTTGTTGGTTTTTTAGCTGCGGGAGCTCAGATATACGGTTACTTTGAATCCTCCTTTTTCAACACATACCTTGATCATATTTTAAACCTACCATATTATTACATTTCCATCATGGTATCGTTATCTGCGACTATGGGATTAATTATGATGATAATATGGGGAATAAAAAGCGATAACACGCGTTCCAAACTCGGAAGAAGGAAACCATTTTTGTTCGGCGGGTTTGTGATGTGCTTCGCTATGATCGCCTTCGCTTTTGCGGAGAATTTTATAATGTGCCTTATTCTAGACGTCTTAATTTTAGGAATCGCTTCCAATGCGTATCACGTGGCTACTCGATCGTTTATACCCGATTTAGTAGAACCCGAGCATCGCGGTCGCGCTAACGGAATTGCCGGTGTTTTTGGGAATATTGGTCTATTAACTGCTATAGCCTTAACGCTCGTAGCAAACGAATTTTTTACGGTAAAACGAGGTGAGGGGAACATATTGACGAGAGAGGGGCACTTGTTCTTATTCATAATAGGGGGAGTAGGAGTGATGATCTGTGCCATAATAGGGCTCCTCTTCATAAGAGAACCATCACCATCGGAGATGCCTCCAAAAAAGAGATTTATAGTAGAATTTAGAGAGATGTTCAATATTGAAGAGTTTAAACAAAATCAGCAATTCTATCGTATTTTAGTAGCCCAAACTATATTTAGAGCCCATATATATGTCGTTTTGCCGTTCTTATTCAATTATTTGTTCTTTTTAGCTTTAACTACACTGGAGTTATTTTTAGTTATTATAATATCGTTTCCGGTAATAATTGGGATAATGATGCTACTAGGGAGGATTGCTGACAAATTCGGAAGAAGAACATCAGTGGTGCCGAGTATTTTGATTGCATGCGTAGGCTTTTTTCTGATGCCGTTTGCCGCTCTAATACCCGACTATAAAATGATAATATTGCTAATAGGAATGCCTTTAGTGCTGCTTGGCCTTTTAGGTTTAGAAGTCCCTCTAAACGCATGGTCGCAAGATCTATTTCCGAAAGATAAAAGAGGTAAATTTATAGGAATCCTTAATGTGGTCAATACTGTCTCTCAAATAATTGGCGCCACCGTAGGAGGAATCGTTGCTACTCTATATGGTCTGCCATGGGTTTTTGCTTTTGCACCAATATTCCTAGTTTTATCAATCTTTCTATTCAGAAAAGTCGACGAGACATTAAAGTTGAAGATTGACAGGATTTAAAAAAGATCTTTATTCTTATTTTATTCTTTTTTCCTCTATTCGTTTTGAAATACAAAGATATTGATTTATAATATAAACTGTGATTCTATACATAGTTGATTAGAATTTGTTCCATCAAACCTAAGGAGGCGGCTAAAGATTCTTGATTTTTACATAAATCGTCGCAGAATAAGAAATTTTTAAAGCCCAACTCTAATAAATAACCTACATCACAAATGTCAGCACACAGGGGAATCTTTTCCAAATTTAGAAATGATAAAAGGAGTCTTGAAGCAACGATCGCATCCGGATCTTTTTTAATGATTAACTTGAGCGAGTTTAGGATGTGGTGAAGTTGTGCTAATTCAATATATAAGTCAGCTCTAGCAGCGATAAGATGAACTGATTCTTTAAAATCTTCGAAATCGTTCTTAACAAAATCTAAACCCCGTTCAGATTCTATCTTAGCAAAGATCTGAGCCTCAGGATCTAAATCTAATATTGAATATAGATCTTTGGGTTTTTCGACATACGACAAAAAATAATTGTGGATATCCAAGTCTTTCGCTGCGTGAACATAGTCTTTGTCAGAACGAGTTAAAAATTCCTCTACTTTTAGCGAAGGCTCCGGTATGTTTAAAGAAGTCCCTTTTCCAAATCTAATAACTCCACTGAATTCTTTGTTTTTAGGTTGCCTTATTTTTAGCTTATTTCCGTCAATTATTTGATCAATTATAAGAAATTCTTTTCCCTCGTTGTAATAGACTCCACATGGAGTTTTCACGCTTATCGAATGATTTAGAACCAGAGGATCTTGAGGTATCGTAGCTTCTTCTATTAATCTTAATTCCCGACATTTCAAGTCTATCCATACTTCTAAAGGATAAATATCTGTTTTGAACTGGTTTACAACTGATTTTTTATCTCCTGAAAAAGCAGCACCAGTATTGATTCTGATTCCTTTAATTAACGGGTGAGCTAATAATTTTCTTTCAAATCGCTGTAAAGGATCTGCCGAGAGAAAAATATTATACTTATTTTTCAAAGTTTTTCCTCACAATCTTACCTACTTTTAAATGTTTTATTAAACTCAGATAATGCCTTTTCTCGATTTTGACAAGCTAAACATTCTGAACAAGGATCTTTGTCTCCACAAAAGCAAGAGCGCGTTTTTTCAACAGGGATTCGGTTGTTGCGAGCGTATGCAAATAAATCTTTCTTACTCCACACTTTTTTAAGACTATTATCGATGAAGGGTGCTAATAATTGGTAAAACCATAAACCTAAAGCTATACAAGTGTGCAAAGTTTGAGACATAATAGCGAGGATTCCTGATTCTGGACTCGTTCCGTCCTCTTTCACCGAACCAACGATAACGGTTCGAATCGTACAATCATACTTCCCGCTTAAATAAACTGTTTGAGCAAATGTATTATTCCACATCACCGAATTTCTTAAAGGTAAGCCCATGATCTTTTGACGAGATCGATCAAGAAATTCTTTGTTTATTCTTAGAGGAACTTCTATATCGAGTTTAATTAATTCAATTAAATTTAGAGGATATCGTTCCTTGTAAAAGTTAAAAAAAAAATCAACGGCCTTTTCTTCCCATTTTTGGTTTCGTGAATTTCTTTTGAAATACAGCAAAATAACTTTACAATTCCATGTTCTAATAATTATATCTATCAAAATTGTTGAATCCATACCACCAGAAAATAACAGTATAATGTACTCGTCAATAGGCGCCTCTATTACATAACCCCTATTCTCCTTGAGGATTGATTTTATCAATTCTAAATTCTGAGAATAGTTCTCTCCACCCCTCAATAACATTCTTTTCCAGTAATCTTTACCCAAGATTAACACCAAATAATTTTCTATTGATTTTCTATTAACTAAGAGTATCCAAATATATGTGAGCTGAATTAATGTGAATATGGAAGATCATTTGCGTTAAATTTAAAGCTTTCATAACTTTTTCTGCCACTTGCCTAAGACTATAGAAGTTATAAAGAGCTTTTTGACCAATATCGAGACTTCTGCACGTTGCTATCACATATAAAGAATTGTTTCTTATTTTAAAATCGAGCAAACTTACACAAGGCACATAGGGCTCCGCTCCTGCTTTTTGGAGCATTGTAATTGTAGCTGATTTAGACTCTGGTTTGGCTTTCAATTTATTAATAACCCATTCTATTTGGTCGGTCCCCTGAAAATTGTATAATCTCCATCCGTAACTCCACGAATTATCTAATTCTTTAATTTTCTTGATTTTAGAAAAGTTATCTTCCATCCAACTCTTCATTTTGGTGTTTTGATTTATATTAATTTCATTCTCTGCTAAGGGGGAAGCAATTTGGATCGAAATGTTTAACACTTCTGACAATTCTCTTCCCTCGTCGAAAACTTTTTGACCATTTGCTAACACAAGGTCCCGAACCCTTTTCCAAGCTTCCTCAATACTTTCAGCTTGAATTAATTCCAATTTAGATCTCTTATTGCTTGTTTAATTTAATGATTATTAAAGAAAATAATTTGAGCTATATTCTCACAAGAAGCACGCCGCAAGCGGGACACTTTTCTGGAGAGTTATATTCTGGAGCCTTGTCTAAAACTCCTCCGCAAAAGGGACATTGCAGAATTTGAAACTTGTAAATGTAAGATTTGTCTTTCATTCTAAGCCCATTTAGCGTCTTGTAAACTTGATCCACTTGTTCAGGTGTTTGTCTAATTTCTATTCGCTCCTTAAAAGACTCGAACCTGTCGACATTCGCAGCTATTAGCC
>WJKD01000910.1 GCA_014729315.1 Promethearchaeota archaeon
TATTATGATCTTATTCGGAAAAAATAGAAGTAGTTTTATAGTCTAAATAAAAAACAGTTAAAAAATGTAATTTCTATAATATAATTATTAAAAAATAATTCATTTCAAATCAATAAAAGTATTTACAATTTTTGGTGAAAACATATTATGAGTATTGACTGGGCTAAAGCTGAAGAAAAACCAGACTCAAAACAGAAAATCGAGGGACGATTTTTACTCGACTTACGCTCAAAAGTAAACGATTTAGAAAAACAATTAACAGAAACTAAGAAAAATCTCACGGAAACCCAAGAGAAGTTAAGCGCAACGACAGAAGAATTAAATTCCACAAAAGCTAATTTGGAATCAAGTTCAACCGAACTTACTCAAGCTAAATCTGAATTGAATTCTCTCCAATCAGATTTGGAAACAACTAAAGGACAAATCCAAGAAAAAGAAGCGAAAGTTGCTGATTTGACCTCTCAATTAGACACTCTCGAAACCGCTAAGGAAGATTTAAGTTCTCAGGTCGATAGTTTGAACGCTGAAAAAACTGATTTGAGTAATCAGTTAGACGAAGCAACAAAAAATTTAGAACAAGCTAATTCGGAGCTAGAAAGTACTAAAAACGAATTAACTTCAATTAAAGACTCCTCGGGTGATTTGGATTCTCAAGTCCAAAATTTAAACTCAAAGGTTTCAAATTTAGAAGCTGAATTGAGTGAGGCAAAATCATCTATCGCAGCAAAAGACCAAACACTTCAATCCAAAGAGGAAGAAATCAACAGCTTAAGAGCTGAAATTGAAAATGTCAAACAAGAAGCATCACTGTCTGATGAAGAAAAAGCGAATTACGAGTCTAAGCTTGCGGATTTAAACCAACAAATTGAAGATTTAAACAATGCTTTGTCAGAAAAAGACGCAAAAATAGAAGAACTTGAGGCAGACGTACAGGAGAAGCAAGCAATATTAGATAATAAATTAGCTGAAGTTGAAGAAATTGAAGCAGAACTGGATGACCTTAAACCCCCCGAGATTGGTGCCGGAGGGTTCGAAAGTGAAGAGAGGGTAACCTGCCCCATGTGTGGTGCGGTTGGCCATGACATTAAAGTTGTCGAAGATAAGTCAAAAGTCTTAAGCTATGTCGGACATATACCTATGTATGCTAAGAAGCATGTTTGTAAGAAATGTGGATATGAGTTTTAATTGAAAATACACTATTTTTATTTTTCTTACTTTTTATTTAAAGATTGTTAAGAAATAAAGAATTTTTTGAATCTGAATATTTGATTTTTTATATCGGAAATTCACGAAGTAAAAATTTTAATAATCGGTGTCAGCAATATTTATACTATGGTGGATAATTCACAAAAAAAATATATTGGAACCTTACCTCAGAAAAAATTATTGAATCTCTATAAAAAACATGTCAACGGTCCTAAAGTTCGCATCTTCAAGGGATTTGGATTGGCTGTAATCCCTGGCGAAAGGAATGGAATCCGATTTAAAACTCTCGCGGGTGCAAAACCTTCAGAACCTCCGTTAGAGATCATTAACTGTCGTTCCAGCGGTGGAGTATTCAATTTGGGTCATTGTAATCCCAAAATTGCCCAGGTATTAAAAGACGCCTTAGATGAGGGTCTTGATTTAGGAGACCATATGCTTCTTTCAGAACAAAGAGCATTATTGGGTAAAAAACTTGCCGAATTAATGCCTGGAGATATAAGTAAAACCACTTTTGGAGTGAGCGGAGGAGAGGCGATAGATACAGCAATCAAATTTTCAAGGGCTTACACAAAAAGAAAAGGATGTGTGTCTGCTATTGGAGGATATCACGGTCATACGGGTTTTGCATTACTTACGGGGGATCCTGATTTCAGAGAAAACTTTTTGTGGTCGACTCCTGACTTCAAACAAGTTCCTTTTGGAGACGCAGCTGCAATGAGAAAGGCAGTCACTGAGGAGGTTGCGTGCGTAATTTTAGAAACGATTCCCGCAACAGGAGGAGTTTTGATTGCTCCTGAAGGGTATTTTCAAGAAGTAAGGGAGATTTGTGACGAAAAGGGAGCGATGATGATAATAGACGAGGTTCAAGCGGGATTAGGTCGTACCGGGCATCTATGGGCAATTTACGGAGGGATCTATCCTAACGAAAAGGTGGTGCCCGACTTTATGGTATTGGCAAAAGGTACGAGTGCTGGAATTTATCCTCTTTCTATTTGTAGTTATAAACCTATTATTGAAAAAAGCATCTTTAAGGAAGATCCTTTCATACATATTTCCACTACGGGGGGTTCAGATCTTGGATGTGCTGTTACTTCAGCTATGCTTGATATTCAGTCAGATCCTCAGTTTTTAAATCATGTAAAAAAGGTAGGAACACTCTTTGGCAAGGGTCTATCGGTAATCCAGGAAAATAATTTTGACCTTATAAAGGAAGTAAGAGGAAGGGGATTGATGTGGGGTGTAGAGTTCTTTAATGAGATGGATTGCCAGCTAGGTATGCTCCATATAATGAAACAAGGCGTATTACAAAACTACTGCGGAAATAAAAAAGATACATTAATCATTATGCCTCCTTTAATCTCAAAAGAAGAGGATATAGAAGAAATTTTATCTAGGATAAAACAAGGTATACTAAATTTAAAGAAATTAAAAAAATAAAAAACAGAAATTCTATCGCTATTTATATTTTTTTTAGTTCCTTTTCAGTTCAAAGGCTATGAATTAGATATTTTTAATCTGAGAATGTAAAAAAATGAAAAAATTTATGTAGATTTTCTTAATTTTTTTTCGGTATGGATTTCTAAAAGTCGTTCTTTCAATTCTTTTAGTTTATTTCCGTCCAATGGATATTTGTATATAACTATTATTCCGATTATTAAAGCTAAAGCTGGGAATATAAACATCAATGCTCTTAACCCAAATATTATTTGTGGTGTCACTTTGGTAGGCTCAAAAACCGCCCAGCCGACATTTGTAAAGACTAGACTTATGGCAAGAAAAACGAAAACCGTGCTTAGATGCATCAAAAACATGTTTACCCCATAATACGCACCCTCGCTTCGAGAGCCTGTTAAAACCTCATCCTCGTCTACGATATCTCCAATAATTAAATCGATCAAGTAGATTGATCCAGACATCCCTATTCCAATTAAGAAAAAGACTATGATTCCTTCGATTAATGTAGTAATAAACATTAAGGGAACAAGACTCACAACGAAAATAGTCATTGATATTAACCAAGATTTTCTAGGACCTATTCTCTCTGCCAATGGTTTCCACAAAATATTCATAAATATAGCTATAGAAATAAATGTCAAAGCTAATAACATTGACAATAAAAGGGTGTTCTCTATACCTAAAACAAATTTTCCATAGAGAGGCATTATTGTTGGGAGTAATCCATAAACAAACCAAGTTGCTACTTCAGCTGGTATATACCATCGAAAAGATTTACTTTTGAGACAAAGCTTTATCGAACCGAACAGGTTCTGTGCGCCCTTGTAATCCTCTTTAAATTCCTCTTTCTCTTTAGGTGAAAATTTTAGAAAGATAAGCGCTGGAATGATAATAACGACTGCTATTACTATTCCAAAAATCTGATATTGCGGGAGAGATCGGGGATCGCTATAGTCTGAAATGAATAACCCCGGTAATATAAACGCCATAAACAACCCTAGTATTAAAAATGATTGTCTAAAGAGATTAGCCTTGGCCCGATCTTTAATATCGATAAAAAGCTCGGGAAATAGCGCTGTAAAATTTAAATCGTACATTGTGAAAAATAGTTCAAAACAGATTATAATAATAAGAAAATATACAAAATTTGTTATTTGATCTGTTATCCCAAATGTTTTGGGAGGAACAAAAAGCAAAAATGTTATTAACGCTAAAGGGATGGTCGAAATCATTATATAAGGTATTCTTCTTCCCCATTTTGTGTGGGTTCTGTCGGATAAATAGCCAATAAAAGGATCATTAATCGAGTTCCAAATTGACCATATTATAAACCCAAGAGTGATTAGAATTACATTTACTCCAATTACAGCAAAATAGAATGTAAAAACTAAAAATGTGAATGTTTGATATGCTGTTATATCGGAGGTCTGACCAATGCCATAAGCAAGCAGTTTTTTGTTGGAATACGAAGGGTCTTTACCACGAATAGATTTGTCATCCATATTTATAGCCTTTTGATAGTTTATTGTAAATTTTTATATGTTGATAACTTTCGTAAAGAAATATTATTCATTAGTTCGTTATTCTTAAATAAAAAGCTAATGCAAATTTCTCTCGGAAAAAAATTTTAATTCCTACTTTAGATAACTTTTGTTTAAAAAATATAAAAAGGAAATAAGGAA
>WJKD01000911.1 GCA_014729315.1 Promethearchaeota archaeon
AAGCTATGTTAATAGCATCGATCTATGTCGCTTGCAGGCTTTCCAACATTCCAAAAAAAATTAATGATTTCTTGGAATTTACAACAATTAGTAAGAAAAAAATCGCGAGATGTTATCGATTAATAATTAACGAATTAAAAATTAACTTAAGAGCATCCTCTCCGGTAAATTTTATTCCTCGATTTTGCGCGGAGTTGAAGCTATCAGGTACTACTCAAAATAAGGCTGCAGAACTCTTAAAATTAGCGAAAAAGCATCATTTAACAGAGGGCAAAGCACCATCAGGATTAGCTGGGGCGGCCCTCTATTTAGCTGCACTTCAAGCGGGAGAACGAAGAACTCAAAAAGAAATCTCGCTTACTGCTGGAGTAACTGAAGCTACGATCCGAAATAGATACAAAGAGCTTATTAATGGAATCAATCTCGAGAAAGAATTAATTGCGTAGTTTAAAGATTGAATAAAAGTCTTTCTTATAATAGATTTAGTATAAAAAGAATTGATTTAACGTACTTTAATCCGTTTTATTACATCTGGTCTTTTCTTATATAAGATTCTAAAACCACAGTGTGAACATTTTATTCCCGGTAGGGCATTCAACTCTTTTTTACTTACTTCTTTACCGCAACTTTTTCTTGCACAAACATATTTCATGTTATAAATGATAATTCTTAATATTTAAAAAATTTTTTGCTCATGGCAGTCGCTTTAACTTCCTTTTACTAAAAAGAAAGAGAAAATAAAAAACTTGTAATTGATTAGATATAAAGAGATTTACGTTTATCATCTGGATTTTCAATCATTTGAATCGTATCCAAATCTTTTTCTAATTTATCACGTTTTTCCTTAAAATTTTTTGAAATATTGTCAATATTTTCCAACGAGTACTTTTTCTTTATGGGTAAAGAAAAAGATTCTTTTATCATTTGTAAAAGAGAAATGGAAGCTCTTAAATCCGTAATATCTTCATTAACCATAGCGATGTTATCTGTTTCAGCAAGCACAACTAAACCATCAATATTATATCTCGCTTTTGCTAAAGTTGGAATTAATCCATTAGCGCCAATAATAACGCCTTTCTGAATTTTTTCACATTCATTTTTAAATAGAAAATCTTCTAAAATTTTGCGACTTGTTGAGGTAACATATATTTTTGAATTGATTTTCTCCATTTTATGTCCGTTTACAGGATACGCTCCTAAAGCTACGATTAAACTTACTCGGTAATTATAGATCATATCCGTGAGAAAGTTAGAGATCTTATAAATCCCCTTTGGCGTCAGACTCTGAGCATCTGCAGTGATTAATAAGATATCTCGATGGAAATCAGGATCCTTCCAAAATAAGATTTCTGCTTTGGGAGCAGTTAAAATACTATCGTCTACTATTGCTCCCGCGGGATATTCGTCAAAAATGATATCCATAAAGTTTTGAGCCTTTAATTGTCCTATTAACGAATCAATAGCAAACTTTCCGACATCTGCGATTCCTGGCATTCCTAAGAAACAAATGGGGTTATTAAAATCGTCATTGGTAAATTTCGTATGTTTAATAATTCTTATTCCATCCATAGTTGATTACACTTTTAACTTAAAGAATTCTATAGAATTTATTGATGAAAAAACCCTTAAAAAATAAAATGATATGCAGATAGACTGAAGATTTATTGAATTACCAATATTAGACATATACTGAGATAACATCTTGTTATGTTATTAAAATAATACGCATTTACATGTATACGATTACCCTTCCTAACTTTTGAAGAAGGTTTTCTCTCAAACATAATTAAGATGATGATGAATTTTTTGAATATATTTTAATAGTAAAACCAATTTGAAATCAGTAATAAAAGAATATCTGTAAGCGAATATGATAGATTATAAAAAATTCAAATTTGTATCCTTAATATCTGATGGTTTAGATAGTCCTGTTGCTTCCTTTTTGACAATTAAAAAAGGGTATAGTCCAATTTATTTGTCCTTTTTGACGGAAAAGGATTTTGAGAACGAAATGAAGCAAAAAATCACAAAAATTATTAACAGAATCTCAAATTTGACCAATAGTGGCTATATCATATATTTTATTAACCATACAAAATCACTCGATTTCTTTAAAAGTCACTTTGACAGAAAACTAACTTGTATTTTATGCAAAAGAACTATGTTGAGAACTGCAAAACGAATAGGAGAGATCGAAAATACTAAGATAATAGTCACTGGAGATATACTTGGAGAACAAGCCAGTCAAACATTGGACAATTTATTCGCTTTTAACGATATTACAAAAAATTCAATCATGTTAAGACCATTAATCGGATGGAATAAGCTAGATGTTATTGATCTCAACAAAAAAATTGGGTTGTATGATATTTGTTCACAATCAATCGCTAGCTGTTCCTATGCTCCAAAATATCCTGAAACACACGCTAAATTATTCGAAATCGAAAAGATCGAAAAAAAAATTGATTTTGAAATCTTTATAAAGGAGAGTATAAAACAAGCTAGTATTTTAAGGGCTTAGTTTTAACTCTTTAATTAAAAGCTTATACTCGGAATCAGCCACTTCTTTAAATTGAAATTGTTTTAAAGCGGAACATATGATTTGAGCTAGTAAATGTTTACAAAAAACGCGATTTTTTTTAATAACTACATTTTTATAAAAGTCTTGACAACTACAAAACACCATAGGATAAATTAAATGCTCTCTATTTTCGCCTAACGCCACCCAGGCCGTTCTATTTGAGGGAATATATTTATATTTTGTAATCCCTCTTTCGATTACTTCGAATACCTTATTTGCATTGTTTGAGAAAATATTTTCTAAATATTCAACGATTTCCTCGTCAATTATTCCCTTATGTTTGACTTTCTCGAAAAAATTCATTAAAAAATCTTTTGAGTTTTGCATTCTATATTATAATAACATTAATGGAATTTAAGAATGCATACATCTGAAAAAAAAGTATTACTTTTACCAACAAGATATTTTCCCTCTATTTCAGGGGCTGAGTTTTATTTTCAGAGAATCGCCGAGATATTAAATGCCTCTCGGAAAGATAACTATATGCTTAATGTGGTTACATCAAATGCTATTGATTTTAGAGCCTTAAGAAACCCAAAAGGAAAAACTATCAACAAGGAGGATAAATTTTTCCGCAAAGTGAACAATGTGTCCGTAAAAAGATTTTCCGTTAGTTACAATTTTTCACTACCAGAAAAATTAGAACTGATCGGAAAGTTGCAACAAAAAGTTGATTTAAATCGAAAAGTTCAATTTTCAAGCACCACATTAAAAAAATTTCTTAAGAATGGTCCGTTTTCCGAAGATCTGATTAATTATCTTTTTTTTAATAAAGTTATTAATTACGATGTTATTCATACGACTTATTTTCCTTATTTTAATCTTATTATCACATTGCTTCTTGGTAAATACTTAAATAAGCCCGCAATTTGTACTCCCTTTTTCCATTTTTCCAATCCAAGATATTTAGATGTGGATCTTTTGAAAACGCTAAAAAAATTTGATGTATTAATTGCTTGTACTTGTGCCGAAAAAAGGAAACTAATTGAACTTTTAAGA
>WJKD01000912.1 GCA_014729315.1 Promethearchaeota archaeon
CCAGGAAAGCATTGACATGCTCACCCGAATTCCGCAGCTCCGCGGTACCTGCCCCTGGATACTGGCGGATTTCCACTCTCCCCGGCGTCCGTTACCCGACATCCAGGACGACTGGAACCGAAAAGGCTTAATCGGCGAAACAGGCGCCCGCAAGAAAGCGTTCTATGTGATGCGGGAATTTTACGAGGGGAAGAAAGGGGAATGATCTTTTAAACTTCCGACGTCTCAAAGACTTCGGAAGTTTTTTCCTGTCTCACTGAAAGATACTTGTTCCAATGTTTTTGCTATGATTATAAATACAACTATCATTTAGAATGGTATTTAAAAATACTTGCATTTATTTAATTTTTTGCTATATTATTTTTACGAATTCTAATTTCTTATTTTTCTCAAAGCGGGGCAAAATTAATTATTACACATAGTTTTATTAAAAAAAGTCAAAAAACACCACGAAAAGAAATTGAGAGAGCGAAAGAATTAAGAGGAAAATATAATCAGAGGTGTTACCGATGACTAATTATGAAAATTTATTTCAAGAAAAAATGAAAGATCCCCAATTTGCAAAAACATATTATGATGCTCGGTTGGATAGAATTATAAAAGATCGATTAGAAAATTTAAAAGAAAAAACTGCCCGGAACGAGTCAAAGTAAGTTCACCTAAAAACAATCGATTCAATACAAAAGCAGTTTGTTTAAACCTGTCGGATCAATTTTTTGGGATTTTTATTATAATCCTGATTTCAATACTGAACTTGGGGAAAACTCCAAAATTGCAGACATGTTCGATGATATGAAGACCAGCCAGGCGATCATGAAGATTTTCTATATGTACCAGTATAATTTAATCGACAATGATAGGTTGCAGCAATTTAGTGATGAAACTCGAGAACGTGTAAAAACAATGATAGAAAATTATGGCTGAGATTTAAATAAAACAAAAAATACATACCAATAGTCATAAGTATAAAAGGAACAATCTTCATTAAATCATCCTCCAAATTTTAGTGCCTGAAGAAAGGAATAAGATATGAAGCAATTATTTTTAATTGTGATGATTATTTCCTTCAGCACTGCATCTCCTGGTCAAACTATTCAATCCTCTGCTGATAATGGACAGGTTTTCGCTATTTCATCTACCAATCCATCCGAAAACTCATCGGATTCGAGCGCGGTAATTCTCGAAGATTTATTTGGACGATTCACTGATGGATTTTCACTATTATCCAGCCTGGATAATAATATTACAAGCGATGATCGAAACGCAGACAATAAATATAGCAAGTATTATTTATCCGCAAGTTATGGAAAAAGGGAAAGCCTGACCCTCGGAATTCAGATTGAATCTTCAAAAATGGATTCGCCATTTTCGCGGACTTCTAATATTTATAATGGATTTTTTAAGTACCGTCCATTTATAAATCTCCAAATATCGAGCACAGTTCGTTTCTTGTCTTACACAAATCTGCTTAATAATTATGACGTCTCTTTTTCCCTGGACTATTTAACTCGAGGGCATATTGGAATGTCTTCTGCCCAATTGTATCAAATCCATTATTTTAATAATGTCTTTTTAAATAGAAATCAGGTTCTAATAGGTATTAGTCCATCCATATTAAAATCATCAGATCCAGACAATGATTCATATTCATCTCAAAGCTATGAATTTCCTGTTTCAGTGCGGTATGGTTTATTCGATAATCTAACTGTAGGATTAGATTATGAACGAGCTAATGTTGAATATAAATCTTTTGCGGAAGAAACAGAAGACACTATACTGGATGAGCATTCAAGTATTGGCACGAACGATATGTTTCAAATCGCCCTGCAATATTTAATATCTTCCAGTCTGTCAATTGCCGGCTCTACCGATTTATACTTTGTTAAAGATAGATCAGAGTATAGGAGCATCTATTCAAATGGGTATATAGAATATCATTCATTCGTAGATAAAACGAAATACTATACAATTCAGGGAAAATTAAATTATTTAACCAATGATAATAAATTTTCGCCAGTGGATTTAAGACAGTCGCTTTATAACGGAAATTATTTAAAAAAGGGTCATTTCACAAATGAGTTGAGTTTTTGCTACTTATCTCCCAATTCTCCTGAATTTGCTGAATCCATTGTTGGAAATAGTTCTAATTATGGTTTATCGTCATGGCTGCAACTTGTTGTCGATGGTGAGGTCACATTTATGAAGGATATTTTCAGACAAACTGGTAACATCTGGTCTTACTCCATAGGTTCTATTTTTCACAATCTGAATTTCACTGAACCTGAATTGAATAATTCCGATTATTACTTTGGTAAAATTCTGCTGCCAATGGATTTCATTGGCGGAGTAAGCTGGGCGCATTCAAATAATTCTGTTAATTCCAAATCATTGAATGCAGAATTTCAGATCGGGATTTTGAAAGACTTGGATATGAAAATCGGTTATCGTCACCATTTAAATGAACCGCAGGACACCGACATCAACAATCAATCTTTAAGCTTTGCACTAAGAGCAAATATTTTCCGAAAATTCCGTATTGAGTTTAACACGCATTATGCACTTTCATCATTTAAAAATTCTCCGGATAGATTTAATACTTTTCTTTATCAAAACTTCGGCACAGATATGACGAGTTATGGATACCGATTAGAACTGAAAACAATATTTTAAATTATAAAAACGAGTGCTAATATGAAACGACACTTCTTTAATAAAATAAATATCTCACCGTTTTTTCTGCTCAGCTTCTTCCTGTTAAGTTGCGATGAAAACAAAACAGTCATGAAATCTGACGAAGTACTACCGCCCTTGCCGCCATTTGAATTGGAGGCGACACCGGAACCTTCGATAGCGTCTAACCAGGTGGTGGTTATCTCCCATTCCAGATACTTATTCCATAATCTTGCACTTGAAATTAGAGACTACTATAATTCTGCCCTGATCCATTTTAATGAAAATAGCAGCGATCAAATATCAGAAAAATTGAAAATTATTAACCCGCAATATGCAATTGTGGTTTTGCCGCCTTTTATCATTGACTTAAATTCTGTTGCAGATTTGTTCTTTTCCTTTTGCTCGTTGGATGATGAAATCGATATGGATGTCGGATATTGTTATATCACGGGCAGCAAGGTGGAGGATGCGCGCGACTTGTTTTATCGAAACAAAGCGAATACTGCCGTAATCGACTCTTATTTAGGTATTTCTCACGTATTCGATGGGGATGAGTGGTGTCATAGCGCAGTTAACAGATACAAAAATATTTTTGACCAAAATAATTGGGAAGCGAATACAATTATTGTAAACAGTGATAGCTGGCTGGCAGATAAAAACGTAGAACTATCAAAGTTTGATCAAAATCAAATGATATTTTTTATCGGACATGGGAGTGGGGATACAAGCTGCGATTTGAATGTCACCGATGTTGATTGCTTAAACCTGACAGGCTGCTGCATATTTGCAGGTTCATGCTATACTGGCATGACGAGTTACAAATCACCAGACCGCGAGTTTATTGCTCTTAAAATAATAGAAAAAGGCGCATTTTTTTATGTAAGCAACGTCGGAGGCAATGGATGGGATAATGTCTGGTTCATTGCGGAAAATCTATGCAAGTCAGATATAGCTTTAGGGGATGCTGTACAACGAGGTATTAATCAGCAAATGGAATGGAGGGACATTCGAGAATTGAACATTTTGCATTATGACTATCAGAATGAATCAGATTTGTTAGAAAGCGATCTTATGACTAAAGTTACTAATTCAATGGCACGAATTATTCCTTTTGGCGATCCTCTGTTCAAACCACAGTTAAAATCTAGACTCGATATTAGTTTGGAATAACAGATTTCTATCGAATTAAATCTGAACAAAACTTTCAAAGCTGGAAAAAATTCAGAAGTTATAGGAGCCTAAAGCATTTTTCATATAAAATGGAAGATAGAGATAAGAGGTGCTGGATTTAATAACCAATTATATAATCACTACATTAATTATCATAAGGAGCAACCATGCGCAATATACCCGAAAAAGACTGGAAAACACTCCGGGCAATGCAGGATGATCTGCTGCAAACAGCGTGCGGTCGGATTCTAAATAAAATTTCGAAGTTGATCGAGGAAAGCCCGGATGATAAGCATACAACCTATCGTAAGCTGTGGAAAACGATGAGACTGGAAGATGGGAAAATAGCAGACATGTTTAATGATGTCAAACGGAGCAACGCAAAAAGAAAACTGGCATACTGGTATGGTTATAGTCTCATCGACAAAGAAACTCTGCAACAG
>WJKD01000913.1 GCA_014729315.1 Promethearchaeota archaeon
CAAAGATTTAAACCCAATCACTGACATTTGCACCTACCCAAAAATTGATAACTTTTCAAATTATCTTGATCATCCTATGAATTGTAAATATATGATTTTTACAAAACGAAATTGCAAATTTATGCATGATGAGGGCATAATTATTTAATAGAGAATCATGTTCAAGCGATAAGAGCATATACTGATGGTAGGTTGTTAACTTATTTAGTTTTTTAATTAAAAATCAATAATTTCTAAATCTTATGGGATTCTAAGATTTTATGCTTCGAATTCTTTAATCTAATCAACCTAATTGGAAGTTTGCTTAGAGATATAGAAATTTTGGAAATATGAGAGACTTATTAAGATTGTAACAAATAAATTATAAAATTATCCAAATAATTTTTACAACAAAACGAGATGGAATAAAAATGTCAAGCGTAATTTTTATCTCAGAAAAAAATGTAAGAGACGCGTGGCTCTCGGCACTAGTCCAAGTGTTAGTAAAGGGCGATAATATTAAAACTGAATACGATAAACCAGAAGATTTACCTTCAAAAGATGCGAGCGTTTTAATTGAGGTTCAAAATCCTACCAGCAATCCAATAATGCGAAAGAATAAAATTATTAACATTAAATCGAAATATGGAAACGATTACAACATATACGGATGTATAGCAGATACTTATCTGATTGGTTCTATACAGAGCGGATATATCGAGGAAATTGTTCAAGGTGTGAACGACCATTACATTCACGAATCGGGATCAAGCTTTCCTTACTCTTATCACGACCGAATCTTTAATTATACTCCTTATTCTTTAGAAGACGCCATACATAAAAGCTATAGCATAGGTTCTGTTGACCGTGATTTTGTGAAAAGCCATAAGAAGCTTCAAGAGGCTGGTTTAGTTTATCAGGATGAAAAACAGAAATATATATGGAAAGTAAATAACGGAAAATCTCTAAATTTAGAACATGCCTTATCGGAACAAATAGGATGCAAGGAGGTCCCTCTCGAAGTTCTAAATTTGCCCCATGTTAACCAGATCGAATATATTATAGAAAAGTTGAAAGAAAGTCCGTACAGTCGAAGGGCACAAGCTATAACGTGGCGTCCCTTAATCGATCCTTATCACTTTGATCCTCCATGTCTTCAACGGATTTTCATGAGAGTTAAAGATGGAAAATTGCTCATGCAAACTACATGGAGAAGCCGAGATTTATTCAGAGCATGGGAGGCAAACGTAAATGGAATGATACACATTCAAAAAATGGTAGCTAATGAATTGGGAGTTAAGATTGGACATTATTTGGATTTTAGCAATTCCTTGCATATTTATGGAGTTAGCATCCCCGAAGTAAAAGACATGCTTATTCGAATGAAAAATAAGGACGAGAAATTTCCCGAGAAAATCAAAGAATTTGTCGAGAAAATCAATTAAATTGGTTTAAATTGGGATATATAAGAAGTAAAAAAATTGAAAAAAAAGATTCTTTGGATTAAATTATATTTAATTCTTGTAATTTATCTTGAGTTGGTCTTCCAGTTTCCCAGTCCCATCCTCGTTCCTTGTAGTATCGTTTCAGATTTTTCTCTAAATCGATTTTTAAACCAGCAGTTTTTCCCGAGTCTAGAACTTTTTGAATATGTCCCGGTAATTTATCGTCCTCTCTAGTTATTCCTAAATTACATGATATTAATCTTTTGATAGTGTTTATCCTTTCTCCTAGAAGCATTAAAGATTTCTTTTTGTGTTTTGCACCCGTCGCTGCGTTAATATGTCCGATTATATGATCTAAAGATGGATTTCTAAAGTTGCAGTTGACCCCCGAATCGTCTATTGCTCTGATATCTTGAAGCGCTTTTACACCACGCTCTCGACCTTTAATTGAATCTCTATCACCTGCTTTAATCCTCAAGCGCGGATAAGCAAGATTTCCTATTTCGGCACTAAACCAATCGCATTTTTCGTGATTTGCCCCTACACAGCAAGTCATATAACTTAAACCTTGCCCAAAAAATGCTCTCGGATCGTGCATAGGCACCTCAAGTCCCTTTACATGGACAGCTAGTTCAGGATCGACCTCTAATCGTTCGGCCATAATTCTGACGCCCTCTGCCAATAGATCTCCTATTCCCTCCCTTCTAGAGATTAACTCAATTATCTTGGGAATCAGGTTTCTGTTGCCCCAATGTAAATCTTCAATCTTTAGTTCTTTGAGCAATTTTTTAATATTTTCAAGTCCAAGTTGGTTCTCAACCAAATATATTAGGAACGAAATGGAAACCCCAGAAGATATCGTATCAATTCCATACATGTTGCAATAATGATGCGCTAGGATAACTTCTTTTGAATCGAAGATACCTAACATTGGACCGTAAGCTGCCACTGTTTCGTATTCGGGTCCGTCAACCTTTATATCTTTTCCGTCATCCTCCACGACAGTAATCTTTCCGCACTTTAGCGTACATCCCGCACATCCATAATCTATCACGGGATACTCTTCTCTTAAGGTTTTTCCTGTCAATTTTTCGGCTAAGAATTCGCTCTTGGTAAAGTAATAACCTGGAGTATCCCCTAACGCCATTCCGATGTCCAAATAAGAGTTAGTACCATATAATGCAAACACTTGCGGGACCGCAGTTTTAAGAAAATCACCCAACTTTTCTTGTTCGGCTTCTTTGAGTAATTCTTTTGATTTTTGGCTGTCCGCAATGGAAACTCTCTTCGAACCGATTGCTGCAATAGCTTTAAGATTTTTGGAACCCATTATTGCTCCCAATCCGCATCGTCCTACGGCTCTTCCCTCATCGTTTATAATGCATGCATATTTCACTAAATTTTCGCCCGCAATGCCTATCGTGGCTATATTAATCTGTTCGTTATTTAAGTCGGCTTTAATTTCTTCTTGAGTTTCGTATGTATCTTTTCCCCAGTATTTTGAAGCATCCTTAAATTCTATCTTATTATCGTGAATGTACAAATATGTGGGATTTTCGGCTCTTTGCGTAATCACGAAAGCGTCAAATCCACTATTTCTTAACGAAATACAAAATTTTCCACCAGAGGTTCCTTCTCCCCATATTCCGGTCAAAGGAGAAATTGCAGTTACCGAATACCTTCCAGATGATGGTCTTAATGTGCCAGTGACTGGCCCTGTAGCAAAAATTAAGGGATTAATACCTGAAAAAGGGTTATCTTTTAACGCCTCGTAATCCTCAGGAGAAAGCATATCGTAAGTGATCTTAGCACTTATCCCGGTTCCACCAAGATATTCTTCTGCTAATTTAGGATCAAGATCGACTATATCTACTTTTTTTTCTTTCAAGTTGATATACGCGATCTTACCGTTATATCCAATCAAATTTTCAACCATTTTTGTAATTACCTCTTTAGAATTTTAAAAATCGATGCGTCTCCCGTCCCAGGCACGCTCGTATATTTTTTTATAGAGAGATTTATCTATTGCCCGATAAGAGGTAAGTGATACCGCATCATTATCAGCGTAATCCACAAGAACATCCAACTTATTAAAATATTCGTCTTTTTCGATTTTTGGGTTTTCTATCTCCTTGACGCACGTGGGTCCGTTCAGCGAGCGGATAAATTCCTTTATTTTGTCAATAAATTCTTGAAACAAATCGTCTCTGTTTTTATTCTCCGTGGTGATATTAAATATTGGGCACAATAACTTCCACCTGTCAGTAACTTTATATTGAAAATCGATGGAATAAGGTAAAAACATCCCGACCGAGAGTCCGTGATGCACTTTGAAAATTTTACCGAAACTGTGGCCTAACGAATGATCTATCCCAGTTATTGTGTTTCCAAAACCAATTCCCGCCATTAAGGAAGCCATCTGCATGTGCGAGCGGGCTTCAATATCTTTCGCACCGTATTTATAAGCCCGAGGCAAATACTTCACAATCTCTTCTATTGCAGTTCTGTTTAAAGCATCAACGAACGGGCTACCCCAATTAGAGACAAAAGCACCAACAGCGTGTGCATACGCATCTAGTCCCGTTGCCATGGTCAAAAATGGAGGCATATCCTTAACAAAGTCGGGGTCCAATATGGTAATATCCGAGAAAAGTTCGTCGCTTAACACCTCCAGTTTTTTTGGAGGATCTCTCGTAGTATCTGTAATAACAGCAGCTTGTGTAACTTCAGATCCCGTCCCCGATGTTGTGGGAATCGCTATCCAAAATCTCACTTTCTTCCGCAATCCAAGAGAACCAAAGTAAGGTAGAATCATAAGTAAGTTTTCGTCTGGTTTCTCGTATTTTACGAGTACCATTTTTACCGTATCCATGACAGAACCTCCTCCAATTCCAAATATGACTTTCGGCTTGAATTCCTCGCATATTTTAGCCCCTTCGTCAATAGTATAAATTGGAACTTCGGGTATCGCTCCAGACCATACTTTATATTCCATATCAATGTTATCGAGATATTTTGTTAGTTTTTTCACATATCTCTTTGTAAATTCATCTGTTACGATTAATGCCCTTCTTTCTTCGGGTTCCAACGATGCTTCTAAAAAATTAGAAACCTGTAATAGTCCAAGTTTTCCGGAATAGATTCTAGAGGAAAAATAATTAGACATTACTCCTCTTAACGCTTTTCCACCAACAAGAGCCATCATATCTTTTACAACTTGCGTTTCGTACCACGCCATTCCACCAGTCAATTAAAATTTCACCTATTATTCTTATTAATTTTTTAATTTCGATATAAATATTAGTTAAAATTCTCTTTTAATATAATCTTTAGTTGGTTTAATAAATAAATCTATTATTCTCTTCGATAGGTCTAAGAATTCATAACGGGAATTAGTGTGTTTTTCTTTATTTAGAAAAAAATCTGGACTCCAAGAGCATTATATTTAATTAAAAATTTTAGGAAAAATTCGTTTTGAATTATTTAATATTTTCTCTTCTAAAAGAGAAGATTCAATTCCCTTAATTTTTGAAACGGAATCAAGAACATTCCTAATCATAGATGGTGTGCCCACTGCTCCCGAATATTTTACCGGACCATCCGATTCTAATAACAACCGTTCTTCGTTTACCATTGACACTACATTTCTTACCGCAGTAGAATACGAAATTGCGGGAGTTATTGAAAAATAATAACCTCGATCGATTCCTTGCTTTAAAAATTGTTCGGGACCGCTATACCAATGTATATTTGCGTTTGGAAGGTCGTAGGAAGGCAATAGATCGAATATTTCCTTTTCTGCGCCTTTGGTGTGTAGATTGACGGGTAAATTTAATTTTTGAGCGAGCTCTAACATCTTTTCAAAGATAGTTCGCTGCAGGGGATATAACTCCTCTTCTTTTACGAAGTGATGGTCAAGTCCTATCTCTCCTATGGCACAGATTTCTTCTTTATGATTATTAATATAACTCCAAACATAATCGAGCTGATCGGCAATCTCTTTATTCATTCTTACTTCTTCGGGATGAATCCCTAAAGCAGGATACATTTGGGGATACTTTTTTGAAACATCTATAACACGCTCAAGACTCTTTGCGCTCATAGAAACGGCTATTATTTTTGAAACGCCTTCATTTTCTGCTTCATTGACAATCCTATCCAGATTAAGGTAAAGATTGGCATGACAATGCACATCTACTAGCATTTTACATCAGGATTCTTTACTAATAGTATATAAATTAACAGAGATAAAAAAGTATGGTAAAAGGTAGAAGAGCACCTTGGGAAAAAGGGAAATACTCACTCATAAATTGCTAATTCTTTCTCTAAGTTGGGCTATTTTCATTACCAAGTCAAATTTTCGAGAAGTCGGATAATTTTCTTCGTCTAAATGATCTTTTAAAATGGTTAATTCTTCTAATAGATAATCCTTAATGTCAACTTGACCTATTGTTTTTGGTAAGGGTTCTATTTTAGCTAATTTTTTACGCCTTAAAACGGAAATTGCCTTCGCAAGTTTTGCCTGAAAACCTTGCGATGAGTCAAAATTCGATTCGTCTAACGAATCGAATGTGTTTTTTAACCCGTCTATGAACGATTCAATGTCATCTATGTCGAAACTATCGTCGAGTTTTTCGCTTTCCATTTTTTTCCAAAATTTCAGAATTTCGATTCAAATAAAAAAATATGGGTAAATAAACTTAAGATTAATATATTTTATACTTTATATCGTTGATTAATAACTCACCATTCAAGGTAAATAATTATATCTTCTAAGTTTATTCTTTATTCTAATATAATTGAGAGCATATTTAAAATTGCTTTTTTGGAAACGAGGATCTTGGACTTTTTTATATAGAATTAGGATCTATTTTTGTTATATTCTACTTTTTCAACAATTTTTTGAAAATTATCTTTAATAGCTGCGACAGAATCAAGGACAAAATCAGGTTCTAATTTTAACAATCGCTCCTTGGAAAATATTCCGGTTAAACATCCCACAGTCACAGCACCAACAGCCTTTCCCATCTTTATATCGCTTATCATATCTCCCACCATCACTATGTTTTTAAGTGGGACACCCATTAGTTCTGAGGCTTTTTTAATACTTTCAGGATGGGGTTTTAAGTTAGTAACATGGCTTCTCGTAATTATTCTACCTTCAAATTTTTCATAAAATTCTGGAAATTTTGTTAGTCTATCATCTACTTCTCCAGCTGAGGATGTCGTTGCTATTGCGAATTCAAAATCGTTTTGTTCGAGAAAGTCTATTAATTCTTTGGCACCGTCAAAAATTTTAATCTTTTTTATCTCTCTTTTAAAAATTTTATCAGAAAGCTTTAACGCTTTAATTCTTTGAAAGAACGATAAGCCAAGTATTTTAAAAATTTCAGTGAGTAGTTTTCTTCCCAGATTTTTTCTGTTTTCACCGTGCATAATCTCATAGATGAGTTTATCAATCTTTTCTTCTTGTTCTTCGGTCGTAGTTATGTTAAAAGTGTTATATACTTCCTTCTCAATGATACCAAATACTTCAGTACTGTTGATTAATGTTCCATCGAGATCAAAAACAAATCCTATTTTATCTTTCATTTCATTGTTCAATAATTAATGATTTATATTAATTTTTTATGTTTATAGTCTAAATATTTCTTAAAATCCTTTATTTAAATAAAAAGAAAAGTCATTATTACGATAAATAGGTAAAAATTACTAATAATTGATTGGTTCTTTTCTTATTTTTTTGTAGAAGAGCTAATTTGATCAACAAGGACTAAGGCAAGTTCTTTTAATATCAGCCTCTTAAGAGATTTGTTATATATTCTGATTTGATCAGAAAACTCTATTTGGAGAGATTGGCTTCCTTCAATATTAGAAGCACCATATTTTTGGGTAATATATCCTCCTGTCAAAACATATTCGTCTCTTCTAGGATGACCAGGAGCTATGGGAACACCTATATTAAGGAAATGTTTTATAATTCTTCCTCTTATATTTTTGTTTTTGTCTCTCTTCTTCAATTCTTGAACCGTAATAGATTTCAAATTATTTGTACCAAGCACAATTTCAACCTCTCTGTATCCTTCAGGTCGCTTATATTTCTCAAACCCGTGGATATCAATAAGTAAAGATTTTCCATAGGTCTTCAAATTAAATTTAATGAAGCTTTTGATCTTTTTATGATATTTTTTGTATATTTTCTTTGCTAATTTCGACTTTTTTAAATACGCCTTTTTCTTTGAGCGGTTTAAATCGATATTTCTTCTCGGGACATACGAAAAAAGATAAGAGGGAGTCCAGGATTTCGAATGATTTTGTTCCGAAATATCTCCTATAAACTTAATGAGAAGTTTTGCAAGAGAAATAGTTGATTTGTCTACACCCATTATGCCGTCATTCCTTTTGGGGAGTTGAGGATATTCATGTTCGCCTCCATGAGGTACAGAAACAATCACCGGAAAATTTCCCCTTTTAATTTCAAGAAAGTTTTCGATTTTCACCATTATTAATGGAAAAAAGAGAAAATAAAAAAAATTTAGGATACCATTGGAGAGTTCATAAAAGTTAAGTAGCGCAAAATTAAAAACACTCCCAACCATAATGCAAATCCAATGAGTCCAAAGGTGTAATAGGGCCATATTTTATAATCCTTTTCGAAGATTATATGTGCAAATAACCACGAGACCAAAGCTCCCACGATTCCGATTAGAACATCTGTTATGATATTTGCCCAGCTATCTAATCTTCCTTCGAATTTCCACCCAATTGCGTAAAATAAAACATTTTCTAAAATTTCCCATACAATTAAACACGCAATAGTTAGAATAAAGACGAACATCAAGGAAAATAGCGGGATGTTATCTCTACTTTTAGGAATAGTATAAAATAACGACCAAAATAAAAAAATCCCTATTCCCATGCAAATATG
>WJKD01000914.1 GCA_014729315.1 Promethearchaeota archaeon
GATGGCGAGCAATCCCGTGATTTCACCTTCGTGAAAAATGTGGTCGACGCCAATCTGTTAGCCTGTGGCAATGGAATGGAAGAATTCTCCGGCGAGGTGTTCAATGTCGCATCCGGCAAGCGGATCACCATCAATAATCTGATCGAGAATATCAATAAGCTGACCAAATTCGATGTAAAGCCCAAATACGAATCCCCGCGTCCCGGCGACGTGAAACATTCGCTGGCAAACATCGGCAAAGCCCGGCAGTTTTTGAACTATGAGCCAACGGTGGATTTTTATGGGGGATTGGAGAGGTTGGTGGGGGGATAGTATATAACTTCATATTCGAGTAATAATTAAAGCAGTATCTTAATTAATGTCAAAAAAAGATTTAATTAAAAATGGTATTAAATCGGCAAAGCATATTGCCATATTAAAGCCGATCAGCCAGATAGTTTCCTTTTTAGCAACAGTTTTGCTTGTGCGATTGCTCAGTGAAAACGATTACGGTATCTATAATCTTTTTTATTCGCTGATTGGATTATTAGGCATGATTGCATCCTTCGGTATTGCCAATACATTGCAGCGATTTATGCCGGAATATTATGCACGAAAGGAGTATATTGTTGCTCATAAGCTGTATAAAATATCAAGCATCATACGCCTGATTTCGAATATAGTTATTTTAGGTTTGATATTTTTATTGTGGGAATCCATTGCACCTATACTAAAAATTGAAGCCCATAAAAAAATTTTTATTCTATTTTCGATTATCATACTCCTAAACATGCAAAGGAGACTATTGGAGGTCTGTCTAAATTCCTTTTTTTTGCAAAAAAATACACAAATATTGTCAATAGCATTTATGCTGATTCGATGTGCAGGTTATCTTATAGCATTATTAAAAAATCTAGATTTATGGTCTGTTTTTGTAATAGATCTTGCTGCCCATCTAATCATATTCATTTGTTTGCATGTAATTTACAAATTTAGAATTCCAATCGATAAAGGCGAGCTACATGAAATAATAATCGAAGAAAAACGGCGACTTACTCGATACTCACTATTTCATAACTTTAATGATATAGGAAATAGTATTCTGGCTGTAAATTTTGATAATTTTATAATAGTTATGTACTTAAATCCGGTTATGGTTGGGGTATATTCTTTTTCTCAGAGAGTATCACACATGATAAAAGGACTTAATCCGGTCAATTACTTTATCGATGTTATTCGTCCAATTTTTTTCTCTTTTGATAGCAAACGAGAAACAACAAAAATTAATCAGATATATAACCTGCTAATAAAATTGAGTCATTTATTTTATATTCCAATTTTATTTTTCTTAATAAATTACAGGGATGAAATTATCAATACCCTGTTTGCCGGTAAATTTATTGAATACTCACTTGTTTTGGTTGGCGTTTTCTTTTTTGCAATGCTGAATTCTTTCCAACAACCTATTGGATTAATTGCGCAACTAAAAGAAAAAGCTGATATTATTCTATATAGTAAAGTATTTGCAGTATATAATATTATTGCGGATATATTGCTAATTAAATACTTTGGAGTATGGGGGGCTGTTTTTGCAACAGGCACAGCAACTTTTTTTAAAACAATATTTATATGGTATTTTCTCAAAAATGACATTACACACAAAAATTTGGCTTCATTTTTTACGAAACTGATATCATTCTGGGCATTTATAGCTATGATAAACTACTTACTAAAATTTATAACACAGCATGAGTACATCATATTATTAATAGGGTTAGTAGTATACGTTATCTCTTTCTTAATTCAATTTAAGTTAAATATTTTTAATAGAGAAGAGAAGCAATTCATATTGAATAAAATCACTAATCCAAGAATTAGAAACATTATGATTTTTTTTCTAAACAGTCGGAATAAATCTGGTGTCTTAAACATTGAAATGATGTAACGCTTAAAGAAATTTAAGGTCTGTATGATTATGAAAATTAAAGAAAAGAATAAATTTGATTGTGATCTTTGTCATTCCAATTTATTTAACAAAGAAAATGACATAAAAAATAAAATTGGGATGAATACCAATCAATATGATATTGTAAAATGTCAACGATGTGGATTAACCACACTTTTCCCTCATCCTACCCTAAAAGAGATTTCAGACTTTTACATAGATTATGGCAATAAAAAAGATAGATTAAAAGTTGAATCTATGCGTCAAGAATTTATCTATCCAGAGAAACTTAAAAAATTGGAGAAGTATCGCCAGGTCTCCGCCTGCTCGATATTGGAGCCGGAATGGGCGGATTTGCGTTTTTGGCAAAGCAACGAGGTTTTGATGTGACCGGAATTGAACTTTCTTCGGAACAATGTGAAATTGCAAAAGAAGTATTTGGAATTGATTTATTGAATATCAATATTTTCAACATCAGGGATAGTATTGGCAAATTTGACATTATACATCTTCACCATGTAATGGAACATTTGACATCGCCATCTGAAATGTTTGAAATTATAAGTCGACTTTTAGATGATAATGGCATATTGCTAATTGAGGTTCCATATCAATTAGGCAAAATGCAAGATAGTATTAAAAAACGCAAAAAGAAAAATGTGAAATTTAATATTGACCATTTGTATTTTTTTTCGCCAGTGACATTGAAAAAGTATATTCACAAATACGGATTTGAGGTGATTGAGTTTAATCAAAGCAGAAATAGGCAGAGAAAAAAAATACTAAGTGCCCCTAAAAATATATTTCATAAAATAGCGGATAGTTTTATGATTCCAAGCGGTAGTTTTCTGGAATTTTATTGTCGAAAAATATAATAGTACACTTCATATTTTTGATTATTCACAGGGTAAAAAGATAGTTCGCAAAAATAATCTATAAAGGAACTAAAATGCTACCAACATTTCTTGTAATTGGCGGTCACCGGTGTGGCACAACGTGGCTATATAAAAATTTTTTAGTACATCCGGAAATATATGTGCCAACTAAATATAAAGAAATTCATTTTTTTGATCGTGAGTTTAATAAAGGATTAAAACATTATGAAACATTTTTTGAAGAAAGAAAAAAGGAAAAAGTTATCGGTGAAGTAACACCAAATTATCTGCATAACAAAAATGTTGCGAAACGAATATTTGATACTATTCCGGATACGAAAATTATAGTAAGTTTAAGGAATCCAATTGATCGGCTTTACTCTCATTTTTGGCTGCTTAAATCCAATTGGAAAAAGAACAGAGATATTACCTTTGAAGAAAAAATGGCATCAAAACCAGATATGCTGCAAGAAGGCATATATTACAATGATTTGATTAGATATTTTGAATTTTTTGATAAAGAGCGAATATTAGTACTACTATTCGACGAACTTCAAAGTGATCCAAAAAAATTATTAAAACGGGTCTACAATTTTTTGGGCGTGCGATTACATTATTCTCATAACATCGTAAATAACAAAGTAAATTCAGCTGATTCACGTAGGCTGCTAGCCAAATCGAAGTTTTTGTATTTAATCCAAAGAGCGGCGGAAAAAGCCAAACTCCATGACTTTTCTATTTGGATTGATAACAAAAATAAAACGACACTTCCAAATATGAATCCTGAAACCAGAAAATGGCTGGTAGAATTTTATTGGAAAGAAAACGAGAAACTGTCTGAATTAATAAATATCGATCTAAGTAGGTGGAATAATTAATTAATACTATGTTTTTTAATAATACAGGGCACTAAGGCAAGTTGAAGATGATAAGAAGAATAGCCGCTAAATTCGAACAGCTATACGCAAAGACTAATTCAGATAGATATATAAATTTTCTCAGAAAAAAAGGTGTGAGAATCGGTGAAGATTGCCAATTTTTCGGAATTAAGGAGTTGCATATAGATTTGACTCAACCTTCATTAATAGAAATCGGTAATAAAGTCAGGATAACCCGAGGTGTTATGTTGCTAACCCATGGATATGATTGGGCTGTTTTACGCGAATTGTATGGTGAAGTTATCGGCAGAGCTGGGCATATATTAATCAATGACAATGTATTTATTGGAACCTGGGCGAAAATAATGCCAGGTGTCACTATAAATGAGAATTCTATTATTGGCGTGGGTTCTCTTGTGACCAAAGATGTGGAAGCTAATTCTGTCGTGGCAGGTGTTCCCGCTAAAAAGATATATACCATTGAAGAATATTATAATGTGAGAAAACAGAGATATATTGAGGAAGCAAAAAATTACGCACGTTCTATAAAAAGAAATCTAGGCAGAATGCCAACTCCTGAGGATTTTCCGGAATTTTTTCCATTATTCCTTGAACGAAACGAAGGCAAATTTGGCAAAATCCCAGTTCGGTACCAAACGAGAGATAAATTTAATGACTTCATGAAAAGCGAACCATTATATAGAAATTTTAAAGAATTTATTGAGGCGTCATTTAATGAAATTCAGTAAGATATGCATATTTGATCCAGGATATTATGAAAAAACTTTGGGAGGTGCAGAAGTACAACTCTTCATATTAGCGGATAAACTAGTTGAAGATGGATGCAAAGTTGTTTATTTGACCGGGGATTTTGACGAGCAAACTGTCTACAAAGGTATAGAATTCATCCCATTCAAAAAGAAAAAGAGAGGCTCAATTCTAAATTTGCTATATTTCCTAAGAAAGTTGAAAAGGGTTGATGCAGACCTCTATATCCAAAGAGGTAGAAAACAAGAAACCTTCTTTTTAGGTTTGTTCTCTTATATTTTTAAAAAACAGAGTGTCTTTTTTATTTCCATGGACATCGATTGTGATAAGTTTAAATTCCGAAAGTTATGGAGAAATTCCCGAAATTTCATAAAACCGTTCGTAGTCGACATATCAACCTCGTGGGGGATGAAGAAAATAAGCTTGATAATCGCGCAAACAAAATTCCAACAGTCTAAGTTAAAGAGAAAGTTAAGCTTAAATAGCGTCGTATTGTCGAATATGCATAATTTGTCTCAATATCAAGAAACAGAAAAAGATAAAATTGTGCTGTGGGTCGCAAATATGAAAGAATGGAAAAGACCTGAATTATTTTTGGAATTGGCGCAAAGATTAAAAAACACAGACTTGAAATTCTGGATGATCGGTGCATTAAATACTAACTATAAAAATATCATTGATAGAACAGAAAAAGAGAACAAAAATTTTAAATATTGGGGAAGTATTCCGTTTGATCAGATTTCCAAATATTATGAAAATGCTTCAGTTTTTGTTAATACAAGTTTGTCAAATGAAGGATTCCCAAATTCATTTATTCAAGCCTGGGCATCCAGATGTCTGGTTGTAAGTTTAAGCTTCGATCCGGATAGCTTATTACATAAAAATGGATTTGGAATATTCTGCAACGGCAATTTCAATGATTTGCAGGAGACCATCGTCAAATACTCTCGTGACAATAGAACTGCACATAAGATCATAGAAAATGCACATAATTACGTTTTAAATGAGTTCTCCATAGAAAATAAGATTAAGGATTTCTATGATTTACTTGATAAAGCTTTTATCAAAAATGAAAAAGATTCCAAAATACCTTCTATTTAATTTTTATAAGTATAAATATAGGAGTAATCTAAAGAAGCTATCGTACAATCAAAATATGCTAAGTGAGGTCTGCTATGATAAAAATAGCTCGTCCTTTTTTGGCTACTATAATATTTCACCATGGAATGAAAATGGAGATATGCTTTTTCATGAGCTGCGCAATGGGGGAAAGAGTGCTTTGGGAAAAAATGTCATGAAAATATATTTGAAAAAGCGAAATGGAGATGTTGTTAAAGTATCATCCACCAGTGCATGGAATTGGCAACAAGGCGCAATGACACAATGGTTAAATTCTGACCAGCTTATGCACAATGATTTTGATGGAATGAAATATATTTCAAAAATAATAGACATAAATACGGGAGAAGCGAGAATAATTGATTTTCCGATCTACTCCATATATCAGGATCAATTTTCTTTATCCTTGGATTTTGAAAGATTATACAAATTGCGACCAGATTATGGTTATTTTAATATAAAAGAGTTTGAGCTGAATGACAAAACACAGGGATTATATTATATTGATCTAAAGAACAATACTAGTAAAATCTTGTTCAGCCTGGAAGAAATCAAGAATTTCTTGTCCGAATCAAATATGCTTAAAGGTGCAAATAGAATAAATCATATCGATATTTCTCCAAATGGTAATAAATATGCGTTTCTTCATAGGTGGACTTATGAAGATAAACAGTTTCACAGACTTCTTGTTGGGGATCTCTCTTCCGGAAAGCTAAAAAATATAATTTCGAGTTCAATCGTTTCTCATTTTTATTGGAAAGGAGATATTCGCAGCTACCACATCGTGCGCGATGCGGTGGATGGCGTGGATTACATCCTGCACCTGGCTGCGCTGCCTTCCGTTCCCCGGTCGGTGAAAGACCCGATCACCTCCAATGAAGTGAATGTCGTGGGAACGCTGAACATTCTGAATGCGGCAAAAGAAGCA
>WJKD01000915.1 GCA_014729315.1 Promethearchaeota archaeon
CTTAAAATGAACTTATCAATAAATTTTAATAAAGTCAACAAGATTATTCATGATTGCAACTTTTTAAAAGGTTGAATAAAAAAAAAGCCGTCAAACTTGACGGCTTTTTCGTGGCATCCCCGAGGGGACGGTTAATCTATCCCTGTAAGTGGTAATAATAAATTTTGATTTCTTGTGTGTAATGTAAGTTGCATTCATTATCCCAAAGGATAATTAAATTGATGAACCGCCGAATGCGGACCCGCACGTTCGGTGGTGTAGGGAGGGCAGGAGAAAAACCTGCCCTTACCTGATTAGCTGTCATAGAGAGATCAAAATGAATTATTTTTTCTTTATATTAGAAATTAAATAGAACCAGCGAAATTTCTTTCTTTTTTTAAGTTCAGTTGGAACAAGGATGCTTTCTTCAACAGCTTTTTGAATTGGTGTACCTACCATAGGTATAAATCCAAGTGGCATTGTTATGTAAGATACAATATTTCTCCTTTTAGATAGAGTACGTTCGATATTTAGCACTTCCTGGAGAGTTTTCCTTGCAAAATCAATATCAAATGTAATATCGTCTTCCACTGAACCGTGAACTAATTTTCTAATATCATCAATTCGCTTGTCTCTTAATAGTTTAATAAATTCTTTTGGATTTTGAATAGAATAGTCAGGAAAAGAAATATCAAAAAGTTGTCTTAGATTTTTAATCTCTCTTTCATTTGGAAATTCTTCTTTTCCAATAGTAAGAAATTTATCTTTATAGAATGGACTAAAATCGTCCCAATCATAAAAACCAGAATTAAAATAATGGCTTAACACCAAGTTGGAATTAATATATGCAAGATAATTACGGATTTCATCTTTAAAAATATGATTAATTCCATTTTTTTGATTTGACATTGGATTATGATTATGGTAATTTCTGATAAAATTTTCGAAGAAAACGGATAATATATGATTACGTACATGGAAATTGCTAAGACTATTTTTTGTTTCTAAAGAATACTCTTTTTTGAATCCACGCTGGAATGGTGGTATATCGAGTAACTTGTCCAACTCATCTTTTAAGCTTATTTCATTTCTTATATGGCCTACCATTGAAGTAACAAATGCATTCCATATTTCATTTGAACTTTTAAAAATTGAAAACCAATGCTCGATGTTTTCCAAATCTTTTTCTAACATTTTATCAAGTAAAGAACGATTAGCATGTAATATTGAAGTGAAATCTTCTATTCTTAAAAATCCTTCATTTGATAGTAAATGAAGCGTTTCTGCGACACTTTTGTATGCCCAATGTACTTTATTATTTATAATTTTATCAAATGTGATTTGATCAATAATTAGTCGATCACATAATAATAACACTGAAAAATCCATTAAAAAATTTTTTCCGACTTTAGTCATCTTAATCGGGGGCATTCTATAAAAAAGATCAAAATTTGTGTTATCTTCATAGGGATAAATATGAGATAAACCAAATGATGTAAGGAGTAATTCCATTATAGCTATCCTTTATTTGCATACAGCTAACGCCGTAAATAAGGTGCAGCAGGGATGCGGATAATGTGACATTACTTATGCACCCAAACAAATGCGGATATCCAAATTTCTGGATTTCAATAGCAGCCCTGCTGTCACCTTAATTTGCTTGTGTACGCCCGGCACGTTCATGAACTAATGGGGTGTAAGTCCCCTATCGGTGGATCACAGTATTTGCAAAGATCAAATACAGAACGATTAGCAAAAGGCAACTGCAAAGCCGTGAGGCTTTGTGGAAAGGAAGCCTGTAGCAAAGCGACGAGCTGACGAACAGAAACGTCATAGAAGGCTGAGTCTGTGGGTGAGATAGCACAAGATATCGAAACCCATGATCCAACAGACACAGTAAATGACGCAGTTGCGGCGCGACAGTACATGGACTTATCCGGGGAGATCTGTTTGACAGGCAGTTTCACTGCTGCTGGCAATACTCGGATTGGGTGAAACCGAGAAAACAATCGCCTGGCTTATTCATCTGCTATCGATGAATAAGAGCCTTCGGGATTACACGAAATCATGATAGCAAACCACAGCAGACTGAAATTGCGCTCTGC
>WJKD01000916.1 GCA_014729315.1 Promethearchaeota archaeon
AGCCTATTGGGATTCGGATTTCTCTTTTTGTTTATCGATCAAATCGGTAAGGGCATTAAAACGATGGTAATCGGTGCCGTATGTATCTTTATCGCTAAGGTGTTGTTGACAAATTTCGTACTTTCGTTGATCATCCTCACTTTGGGGAGCGCTATTCTCTTCTACAAACTAAAAAAGAAATGATTCTAGGTGATCAAAAATGTTCGAGGAATTATTAAATAAGAATCATGTAGTTGTCGTTAAAAGCGATAAATACAAAAAGAAAAAATTTAAGATCAATAATACTTCAGTATTCCAAGTTATTTCCAGAGTATTTCGACTATTAGGAGTAACATTTCTCTTCGTAATGTTTCAAATCGCATTTTTTCTATTAGTTCAAAAAATAGGAACTCATTTTCCAGAACTTTGGGTCTTGGAATCATTTATAATAATAGCTTTCGGATTCTATATTTACGGAGGACTCCGTTCAAAAAAATCTTTAACCTTAAAAATATTTAAGGTTGCGTCTTCTTTTCTCGTATGTTTATTACTTTTAGGAGTTCTGCTCGCAGTGATGCTCTGGTTTGATTCACTGATTTCGCTCAAAATAATTTTAGGGTTGCTTCTGGTCTATTATCTCCTAAACCTTGCGTTATTTGTAAAAGAAAAGAGGATAAAATTAGCTAAAACCAAGTTAAAATCCACGCTTATAATTGTGGGAATCCTTACTGCATCTATGGGCTCTCTTCTTGTAATATCAATGAACCCAGAATTCGTTGTAATAGACCCAAAAAGCGAGCCCGAAATGATATTTTGGTGCGGTTCGAATCAATTACCCGAGGAACAAGAAATCTTGGATCTTTGCAAGCAGAATAAAATCGCTTTTATGCCTACAATTCGAGAAAAAATGGTCGGGAACGAGGAATATATGAATATATACAAGAGCCTAATTAACGCGAGTATTGACCTTCATTTTGCAATAGGGGGAAGTAAATTCTACGCGAATTTAGACAACGCACACGAATTTCCCTCCATCTACGCAAAGATAAGACAGTGGTTTATCACGGAGGGAATAATGAATAATACGCACATTGTTTCGTTTTCTATTGACGCTGAACCTTCAAACAAGTATCTTAAAGAATTGAGGAACCAAACCTTATTCGATGGGTTAAGAACCGGATGCAACCGTTATCCTTCAGAGATAGAAAAGGAAAAAGCAACCTACGCATTAAAAAACTTCACAGATGCGATAAAAATGGACGGAAAACAATGCGGGATGATTCAAGGGAGCCGCTTTCTCGACGATACTGACGGCGACGGGGACTATTCGCTGTTTACTCGTAATGTTTATTCGCTTCCGGTTGGATGGGATTTTACGGTTACTATGCTATACAGGACCAATAGAATTCAGATGGACGAGAGTGAGAAATCACCTCCTGAGTTTTACGCCAAATCGCTGGCAGTTTTTTACGGAGCTATTGTTGAGGGAACCAAATTTACTACCTCCCTCTTATCTTTTTACCAGAACATCGCCTTAGAACAAGAATCCCGCACGGGGCATACAAACAATCGATATATCTTTATTGGAAATTTCAAAAGGGAATTCAAACACACTACCTATATCAAAGAAAAACAATTCTACGACGACTTAGATATTTGTCGACACTTTAACTTAGACAAAGTTTTCCTTTACGATTTAAAGGGGTTTATCAGTCGCTATGGCTGGGAGGAAATAAACAAAATTGGAGAGCATATACAAAAAAAGGAGAACTGGACTTTAGAATATATGAGATATAAATCCCTTACGTTTTTAGCATTCTACTGCGGTTTAATCCTCATTGATATATTAGCTCCGTTAGAAAGGGACTTGTCTAAAGGAGGTGAATAAAAATTAGAAAATACGAAAAATATATTATTTGTGTTTTTCTTCTCATTTCAGTATCTCTTCCCATATTTACCACCTTTTTTGAAGTGAATACGGGTTTTGAGGAGTACTCTCAATTAAATGAAAATTGTAGATTTAATGAAAAAAGCAATAAATTAGAGACCAGTCAAGGATATTTACTAGAAAAGACTTTTACTTTTACTCCCGAATCCAATGAATTACTGTTGCACACTGATTTTGAAAAAATATACATCTATTATTTAACAGTTTAAATTGTCACACCTCACAATGTATCGAGGATACAGATTAGCATTTGGGATCCGGATAATCGTAAGTTTGATATTTTTGATAGTGCATTTAGATACAATATAGAGCGTGCAAATAATTATACCAGTCAGTTCGGAGCATCTAAATCAGGGACACACAAGATCAAGCTTACTACGGAATCAAATCATAACTTTAATCTTAGATTCTTTATTAAATGTGGTGGGAATTGTCTTAGCGATCTTCTTCCAAGGGAACTAATTCATCTCAAATTACACCGCATTTTCACTTTCTGGAACGGGCAATATATTTACCAAAGGATTTTATTAGATTCAGATAAGCAGTATGAGTTTTACTTTTTACAGATGACTGAAATATCCGATAAATTAGCTAAGTCTGTTAAATTAGATTGTTCCGTTGATGATCCAAATGAATTAGAGTTTTCAATTTATAAAAAGGAGGAAATGATGGGGATTAATGAAATAACAAAGTTCCGATTTGGAACTGCTGTTGGAGGACTGTATAGATTGAGATTAACCATTTATTGTGAAGTATCGAGAGTAAATATCGCATATCTAGTAAAAGAGATCCATGAAGAAAAAATTCCGGAGGACGAGGAAGAACCAGAAGATACCGACGACTATATTAAAGAAAAAACTGAGGACGCAAAGGATAATATGGTCAACGAGTATAAAGAAATTAAAGCTAGTATACCGATTGAATTTACGATCTTATCTTTAGTAAGCATGGGTAGCCTTTTTACCATTGTTTTATTTACTTTTTATATCCATCGAAGATACACTATAAAGGAAATGGAAAAAGAAATTTCCAAATACACTCAATCCTATGATTAATACTGAAACCCTCTTAACTTCAAATTTGAATCGTTCTTTTCCTTAAATTTAAAATTACAAATAAAATCCCAATGAACTTCTTCTCTTAAAGGAGTTTTTGACTTTAGAATAAATTATACCATTATAAAAAAAACCAAACATTTCTAAAATGCTTGTTCTGTCTTCTTTTTTATTACAAAAATAATAAAAAAATAATATTCTATTAGAAATCCAGCCCTCTTGGTGTAATGAGAGAGTAAGATGTTTTTAAAATTAAATTAAAATTATCTAAAAATGTGAAAAGATATGATTAACTTTAAAGCATTTATATATTTTGATGAAATTTATATATTTAGATAAGCAAGATGCTTTAAAAAATAAAATAAAATTATCTAAAATTGAAAAAGATAAATGATTAACTTTAAAGCATTTATATATTTAGATGAGATAATATCCAATAAGTGATTAAATGGGCAAGATACTAAATTATTCAATTATAGGTTTACAAGAATTTATTATTAGTTTTGAATCCTATTGTACACCTTGCGAGATCCAAAACTATTGTACTTATGGGAAAGAGAATCCTTTTAAAGTAAAAATTAATTGTAACGATTTAAATCAAGCTAAAGAGAAAATTAAGCTCGAACAATTGCAAAAATTACAAAAAAAAGAGGATATATCCCTCTCTTACGAAGATTTAATAAAAAAGGTGAAAATAAACCTTCAAGGAATTTTTTCTGAAATATGGAAAGAAAAAGTAAAATTACAAAGCGAAGAAACAAGATGCTTAAACTCTCAAAAAGTTGATCCTTTATTAGTATCCCAGCAAGCGCAAGATTGGTGGCAAGACTTTAATTCAACTATAAAGATTATTAACCAAGAGTGCGAGAAAATTGGCTAAGTAATGCAATCGCTCAGTTAAATGTCTAATATGTAATTAGTTTTTCTCTGAGTTTAAATATCTTAGAACAGAAAAATATTGATGTATTATCTATATCTATTTAATACACTTGACATAAATAGTGCAATCAATGGTCCCATGAACGGAGTGGAAAATTGGTGTACGCAATTTAATCTATTTATGTTAACATTTTTTATTTTTTTGAAATATATCTTTGTTTTAATAATGTTTTCGGTTGGTTTTCTAACATTGTATAAAATTCGGGGGATATATCTTAGAACTCGACAAGAAAAAATTGATCCTGAGGAGGATAGATTAAAAAAACCTCGTTTAGTTTTAGGATTTTTTTATATTTTTATGGCATTTGGTATTTTATTTGATTTTTTTACGTATTTCTTAATCATCGTGCTCGATCCTCTACCAGATCGGTTTGTTTTCCTTTTTATAAATTTTAATGGTGATCTTGATCCCTACATTTCTAATCGATTTGAGAATATTGAAAAGTGTAAGTATCCTCACGAAAAAACTATTTACTATTCCATAGCGTTATGTTCGTTCTTTTTTACATTAAATTTAATATTAAGCATTTGGTATTTGATAAATAACAACAGAGTTATCTCTAATCCTAGAAAAGTAATGTATAATACAATATATTCAGTTTCGGGAACGATTTTATTTGGTTGCACTACATTTCTTCCTTTTTTCTTATAGCGACTAAAGTAATTAATATCACTTGATGATCTAATATTTTTCTAAATCAAATTTATTTAGAAAGCCAATAAAACTAAAACATCATAAAAGAACGAACTTTAAATATCTATCTTATTAGAATAGTTTAAGCAATTCTAAAATCAATCTGAATTATCCGTATTAGAAAAATACCAATGAATGGAAAGAAAGTTAAAATTTTGTATCTCCAACCCTTCGAATATTTTGGGGATACTAGATTTCTTACTGAGAGCTTCTTAAGAATCTCGAATTACCTTAATTCAAAAAAGGAAGAATTGAATATTGATATAGAAGAAGAATATTTAGATTTGAGATTTGAAGGTTTACCATTATATTGTCCAGAAAATCTTAATGAATACCGATTAGAGCTCAAAAATCTTCTTTTAAATACTTTTGAAAGGTTTAATTTTGAAATTTGTGCTATTTCTTGCTACACAAGTTTCACTTATCTTAATTCTATGGAAGTTGCATTTATGATTAAAAATGTAATCAATCCTAGTTGTTATACGATAATTGGAGGTTATCATCCTACCGTTATGTCGGAGGATTTCTATCTTAAAAACATTCCAGATTATTTAAGGGATTTTTATAATCCAAAAGCTAGTCCCATTGATTTTTTGGTTCAAGACGAGGGGGAATTACCTTTTTTTCATTTTATTAAGAATTTCATTAATGGTACTATTTCAGCTAGATCATGTTTAAAGGATAAGCCCCAGATTTTACCTCGAAGAATAATGGAAGACTTAAACGAATTAGCTGTACTAAATTTAGATCTTTTTAAAAAATATAAAGACATCATTAAAAAAAATGGTGATTTCTACATAAATTTTACTCGAGGCTGCTTATTTAGGTGTAAGTTTTGTTCTTCTTCAATAGATTCAAAGATGAAATCCTATAGATCTGTTCGATTCAAATCAATTGATAGGTGTATTGCCGAAATAGATGTAATCCTTAGGACGAAATGGTTATCAATAGATAAGTTAATGATTGACGACCCCGTTTTCTTTCCAAAAAGATCCATGAAAAGAGAATTCTTTCAAAAGTTCAGTAAATTTAAGAGAATTCCTTTTAAAATATATGTACACGATAGAATTGAATTATGTTCTCGCGAGGATTTGAGGAATTATAAAAAATTTAACCTGATTCCTGGATTTGGATTAGAAACAGGATCTCCAACTTTATTATGTAGATTAGGCAAATTCTTAGGCAAGAACAATAGTATTATTCACGCTAAGAAATATTTACAGAAAGTAGAAGAGATTATTAAATATTCTAATGAAATCGGTGCTCAAATTATCTTTTTATGTATGGGAGCAAGTCCTGGGATGGATAGTGAAACCATTAAAGAAAGTACCGAATTTTT
Organism: Promethearchaeota archaeon; assembly: GCA_014729315.1. The sequence goes on from WJKD01000916.1 coordinate 5,955, forward strand.
CCTCTCAAAGAGATTTTCGGGAAAATCATTAATTGAAAAATATCCAATAAACTTACAGATCCAAAAATTTGCTATTTTGCCTGGCAATACATTTTACGAAAATGGGGAAAACTTTCTTTTTAGTAAATTTTATTTTAAAAAATGGTGGAAAATATTTGATAAAGAGCAAGCACTCTATTCTACTTTACTGAAACCAAGTAAGTATTTGTCCTTTTCCGAAGCGATGGGATTCTTAAAAGATTTCTTGAGTAAGCTTTATAGGGCCCAGATGAGGTTGAAGAATCCATCCTATAACTTACCCGAATATTTTTTTCACCAAAAATTATACAAGAGAACCTTAGAACTTTATAACTATAAAGTACTGAAAGAAAAAAGTATAATTTATTAGTTAAATTCGAGGGACTAAATATGAAAAAGAAAATATTATTCATCCAACCATTTTTAATAGAAAAATATCAAGATCAGAAGGTTTTAACTGAAATTCTTTTAATTTGGTACGTTTATCTTGAGAACTATTTGAAGCAAAAATTGAGTAATATAGTAAGCGATATACTATATTTACCGCTTGAACAGAAGAAGGGAAGAATCAGCGTCGAATCTTATAGTGATAAAGCAACATTCTTCCGTCAAATGGATGAACTAGTTTCAGATATTAAATTTACACTTGATTCTGATACATATGTGTGCATATCAGGTACAACTTCCTATTATTACTTATCAGTAAAAATTATCGCAGAATATTTTCAAGAAAAACATCAAGATTCTAAAGTCATTTTTGGAGGTGCTCATGCCATTGCTAGGCCCGAATGTTTTCATTATAAAAATTCACCTATAGATTACTTAATTCTTGGTGAGGGCGAGAAGGTTTTTTATGAAGTAGTTAAAAAATCCTTTAAAAAACAAGATATTCCAAAGCTTTTAATGGGTCCTCCAGTTTTGGATCTGAATAAATTACCCGATTTGGATTTGTCGATATTAAACAAATATATCAATAACTTTAGAAGTTTAAGTATATGTCTCTCAAGAGGATGTCCGTATAATTGCACTTTTTGTATGGAAAGGGAGCTTGCCGAAAATTTCAAATTTGTTAAAAGATGGCGTAGTTATTCTCCCAAAAGAGCGATTAATGAATGTCGATTGATGATTGAATATGGTCAAAATAATGGGATACAAGATTTTGGATTCGTAGATCCTACTTTTGCTGGAGGAAATAAGCATTGGATGAAGAACTTCCTTGATTTATGGGATTTTCAAGAAGACTATAATAATGTGTGGATTGAAACGAGGTTTGATATTTTAAACGATGATTTGATAGAAACATTGCAAAAAAAACATTTTTTTGTCTGGTACGGTCTTGAGAGCTGCTCAAAGTCAATGTTAAAAATAATGAATAAGCACATCAATCCTACTAAATATCTCGAAAAAGTTGAAACGGTTATCAAAAAACATAAAGAACTTGACTATATTACTATGCTCAATGTAATTTTCAATCACCCCGGCGAGACAAAGAAAACTTTTAAAGATTCTTTTGATGGTTTAGAGAAAATTAAATACAACGACATTTCTGATAGTATCTATTTTTCCCCGCGATATTATCATCACTTTCCAGGTACCAGAATTTATAATAAAATCAATAATTACATGAATAAATTTAAAACAATTATAGCTTATCCCAAATGGTGGGAATCAGAAAATTTGTTGAGGTTTGGACCTTATATGGTAAGAGCCAGCTCATCTTTAAAATTACACAATCTAATAAGACAATTTTCGGAACGATATGCTTTATTGAACCAATTGTCAATTAATAACCTTAAAAAAAATAAATCAGAAGGACATATTTTAAAGATATTGGATAAGAAGAAAAAGACAAAATCTTTTACACAGTTAAGCGAAGACTTGTATAATTTTATGAGTAAAAACAAGCTAGAGGATCTATAAATATTAAATAAAACGAGATTTCACTATTTTCTCAGATATCACCTACTTTTTAGAAAAATTATTTTCAAGAAATTTAAATAGATAAAAATTAAAAAAATAATGATTAGAATGATCGAGTCGTTGACTATAAATAATAACTCCTTAGGAAAATCAATTTTAAAATATTTGGACAAAAAAGGGAAGATTAAGGCTGCGCTTCTACATAAATTAATTAAGCGATTCTCTGAATCGGGGTTTGATAACCATAAAGTATCTAAGGATCAGTTATTATCTTGTTTGTTTTTCATGATGAGACGAAAAAAGATTGAGATTATAATTCCTGAGCTCTTTATTGTTCATTGGGATAAATCTGAATTAAAAGACTTACGCTTTTTGGAGGATGGTTATTATCTTACCAGAAAATATAAAACAATAGATAAAAATCAGTTATCACAATCTAACTATTACTTTGATTCCAGAGAAAAGGTTTTTGAAAATGATGACAAATATGAGGATCTTATAGATCGTTTAAGAAAACTGATTAGGGAGATACCAGACCTAGCGTATAAAACAATTATCTACGATCCTATAGGTAACAAGTTACCACTAAACATTTACGAACCTTTTGAAGGAAATTATAAGATTAATGTTAAAAACATTCTTGTTCCAATTAAAAAAATTAATAAATTAGAAAACAGAAAAATCCAAATTCCATTAAAGCAACAACACGAGAATTTAGAGATTATAAATTCTTATAGGTCAAAGTTTATGTGTTTTTATATAACATTATTAGAAACACTTTTAAAATCTATTCAAGATATTCAAAAACAAAGAGATTCAAAGCGTCAAAAAAAAGCTCTAAATGATCTCATTACTAAGTTTGCCTGCTATTGCATAGCTTATGTAAAATCGGATTTAATTGAGATTAAAGAACCTAATCCTTATAGATGGCAAACATTTTTTCAATGTTTGAATATTCCATTAAAAATTGATTATTTAGATTTTAAATCGATTAATTTCTATGGTAGAACTTTTGATACTCACGCTCAGTTAAAATATAGCATATTAATTGATAAGAATGAAAAAAATCTGATTAGTTATTTAAAGAGATTAGGTTATGAAGAATTGTCTTCACTTAATAGTATTAATAAAATAGCGATTGGAAAATTTCACGAGATATATTTCCCATGTTCAACATTAGAACATATGTATTTCTTTACTAAATATTTTAGTTTCTACCATTTATTCCTTCTATTTCATAATTGCTTTGATCATATCTGTAAAATGAAACCTCACATAAAGCTGACTAAATTCGAATGCGATCTTTATCAAGTATTTTATCCTGTGATGGCTTCTCTTTTTGATGTAAAGGACAAAAATCTCAACCAAAGATTAATTTTTAAGTATTATACAGTTAATTCTCACGAATTAGAACTTATTTATAACAAATATTTGATAAAAAACACGAGAATCATTGAAAAAAAGTTATTTAAGTACTATGTATTAAAATTTAAAAAGTTAAATCAAGAAAAATTATAATGTCAACTTATTAGAAATAACTTTAGCAATTCGCTTATTTTACCTAATTTTTGATTAGTCGAAACGAAAAGTTTAAATATAAATTTTGTTTATAATTAGATTGCTAAAATGGGTTACACTTGAGGATCATTCACTTTTATTTTTCTAACATGTCAACAGCACGGGAATACTACATCATACCACGATATTTATGCTATGCATTGATCTGAAAGATAATAAGTTTTAAAAATGAAACTCGGGTTGAGAATTAGATTTTATTGGTATAATTTAGCATTCTAGTGAATGCATGAGTAAGAATATAAATTTAGTTATTCAAAATGAGGTTAAAAAGTTGGAAATAAAAACAGATCTTAATGTTAATATTAATTTATGCCCCGAATGCGGAGGAAAAATTATATCGATTCATGAGCGGGGTGAAGTTGTTTGTAGACAATGCGGTCTTGTAATAAATGAAAGAATTTTAGATATTTCTCACAGTGATAAAAGAGCTTTTACAAAACAAGAGAAAGATAAAAGAGAGAGAACTGGTTCTCCAATCTCCATTTTACTTCCAGATATGGGTCTTAGTACTGTAATAGATAAAAAAAGCATTACAAATCCCGACTTAAAAAGAGCTGCAAAATGGAATTCAAGGATGAGTTGGGATAAAAGAAATATGTTAATTGCTACAACAGAATTAAAAAGAATCGGGAGTAATATGGACTTACCAGATCACATTAAAAAGGCAGCAATTCGTCTCTATAAAGAAGCATTTAAAAAAAAATTGCTCAGAGGACGTTCCATTAATGGAATGGTTGCTGCCAGCCTATATTTTGCATGTCGGGAAAAAAGATTCCCTAGAACTCTTCAAGAGATTTTAGAACAAACTTCAATTAGTCCAAAAAATGTAAGAAGATGCTATAGAACTCTAATTAGAGAATTAAACTTAAAAGTTCCCTCAACTGATCCTATTTCACTTATACCTCGCTTTATTGCAGAATTAAATTTAGATATACAAACTGAAAAAAACACTATTAAAATATTAAACTTATATATGTCCAAGTATTCAACAAGCGGTAAGGACCCAAAAGGCTTATGTGCTGGAGCATTATATTTGGTTTGTAAAATAAAAAATGAGAAGATAAGCCAGAAGGAAATTGCTAATCTTATTGGAGTTACTGAAGTAACACTCCGCTCTCGCTATAAAGAATTAAAGTCTAAATTAAAAATAAAATCTTGATTATATCAATTATCTTTTTTCTTTTTCTAATAGTAATTTAATGAAGTCAGGAAGAGTCAATAAATATCCTTGGGCATTCGGGAGATATTTTATTATTTTTGTGAATAGTTGAGAATAATGATGAGCTTTTTCTTTTTGCTCCAAAACATCATTTCTTGATTGTTCTCGCATAGTTTCCACGGGATTTCCTTTCATAACCGCTCGGGCGGGAATTACCAAGCCAGGGGGTACAAGGCTCTTATTTAAGATCACAGCACCTTCTCCAATTGATGTTTCTTCAAACAAAAAACTTCCCTCTAAAATTTGGACATAATCTTCTAAAAATCCACCTAAGAGAGTAACTCCGGTCTCAAGGATGCAGTATCTACCGATGTGAATAGGGCTTTTCTGAGATCGGGTCAACAATATTACTCCATTAAAGATAGTACTGTATTGTTCTATGTTGATTTGTGATTTTTCTGCCCTGATAATAGAACCCGGCCAGATAATAGCATTATCTTTTATGGATACGTCTCCAATAATAGTAGATAAGGGCGAAACATACGCATTCTCGCTTATTTTCGGTTTTTTATCGTTATATTCCATTAAAACCATTTTATCCCTCTTTTAAAACCTTATGATGGGTTTAAGTCAATATTTAATATTATAGTTAATAATTGCTTTATAGATTTATAATATTATATTTATAAAGATTATATAAGTTTATTTGCTTAATGTTTTAAATGGATTTTCGGAATCAAAATAGGTAAATTCTTCACGAGGAAAATGTAAACTCAAATAATTTGTAAGTTTTTTCAAAGAGATGGTTGTAGAATAATATCTTGGAAATTCAAGAAATGTCATCCCGATATCATTAAGATAAGAAGCTTCTTGATAATCTAATTGATCAGAAATAATACAATTACATCCTATTTCTTCCAACTCGTTTAAAATCTTAGAATTTATAGTCTTTCCTCTAATAATACAGATCTTTTCAATTTCGCACTTTAGATTTCCAATAAATCTTATTTTTTCAGAAGATATGACATTCTTTATCCTACTTAATAGATTTAGCAGTAAAAATGGTTTTTCTTGATCTGGATAGAATTTTGGTTTACATACTATTCCTAAATTAACACTAATTTCATTTGTAGTCGTTTCCAATAAATCTTCAATTTCTAAGTATAAAACATTTTGAATAGTGTCGAAAATCCCATAAGAGCCCATATAAAACGCTGCATTCAATATATATATAATCATAGGATAATTCGAGAGTAAATTTAATTTATTTATCAAATTCGAGTTGAACTTCAAGATAGGTTCTCTCAATAGAGGATTAAAAGAAATAATTAAATTATATTTTTTTACCACAGCATGGTGAATAGCTTTTTTATTTAGGTCAATTGTAATTAAAATCTTGTGAATTGGTTTATTTTCTTTAAAAGTCCCATATTGAATACCATGAAATTCTTTCTCTGAACTATAGGTTTGTGGAGAAATCTCGTCATCTAATAGTGTGATTAATTCTTTTAATAACATTTTAATGATTATTATTTCGTAAGATCTGAAATATTGGCTTATAAATTAATAATAACCCAGTAGCTAATTTTAAATTTTTAAATAAGACTTTTATATCATTTAAAATGAGGATTTATTAAACCAAAAATAAGGTGATCAATTTTGAAAATCGACGATTGTATCTTTTGCCAAATTATTAAAATGGATATTCCCTCAAAAGTTATTGATCAAGGTAAGGACCATTTAGCGTTTTTAGATATTTTTCCTATTAATAGGGGACATACTATCGTAATTCCAAAAGAACACTATGAGAATTTAGAAACAATACCAGAAGATCTTTTAAGTGAATTATATAGGCAAGTTAAAAAGATTGCCAAATTAATTCATAAAAAACTCAATGTTGATGGATATAATATATTACAAAATAATTTTGAAGCAGCAGGCCAAGCAATAAAACATTTTCATATTCATATTATTCCAAGGTATCGTAATGATAAAAGATTTAATATAAAAATACCTAGAAATAAAGCTGCGGACGAAGAACTTCAAGATATTTTAAAAATCTTGAAAAATTAATCTTTCTTTTTTAAAAAAATAGTTTTTCTTTAAAAACATATCTTCATAATAAATAGCAGTTATGAAAATTTTATCCTCGATTAAAAAGATCTATAAAAAGATTAGGGAATTTCTTATTAACGAGAAAGGTGGAAATCTTATTGAATATGCCTTGTTAATTGGGTTTGCATTATTTATATTCTTCCTTTTGGTTGGTGTAGTAGCTTCCATGCTGGATTGGGCAGTAGTCCAGGGTGAAGGATTTAAAGAAACTGCCGAAGAATTAGACAAAATAATTAGGATAAATAATTAAGTAGCATTATCTTCGCTGAAATTTATTTAAAAACCTTATTTTGTTTAACTGTTAAATCATACTTATCAATCCAATGATGGAAATGACTGATAATAAAATCTCTTGAAACATCTAAATATATCGCAAGATCTTCAATAAAATTGTTAAGATCAGTCCCACTTGC
>WJKD01000917.1 GCA_014729315.1 Promethearchaeota archaeon
AAATCTCATCAATAGTAAACCCCCGATTTTTACTTAATTCGGGCTTCTCTTTTAAAAGAAGATAAAGTTCTTCAGCATATTTATTGACGAAACATAAGGGCACCTGATACATTTTGATATTCGCTAATTGGTTGTGTTTCACTTCATACTCTGTGAAACCTTTTTCAAATTCCTTGGGAACTTGTGTTCCTTTGAAATATTCATCCCATTTCATCAGTATTTTTGGCATCAAATTATCAAATTGGCGAAATACGACTTCTGGTTCATTTGAATAAAAATTTATAACTTCGGGTTTTCCGTCCAAAATTGCGCATCTATAAATCAGATTTTTGAATTCGAGCGGATATTCGGGAGATGCATTCCAAATTGTATAAATCGATGAATTATTAAAGAATTTGTGAAAAGCCTCAAGTGTGATAGGCAACACAGGCCCAGATCTTGAGTCCGGAAAAAATTGGGGAAAGGTCTTTGTTAACTCCTCTTTCCATAGTTTATTATAAAGCGAGGAAAATCTTTCAAGAGACGTCCCTTTGACATATGATTTATAAAAAGTTTCTATCTCTTCAGTTTGTTCCGAATACCTTAATAATGGAGTGATGAAATTTCTAAGTTGTTTTTCAACTAAATCGAGCTGATCCTCCGATTTAGATTCCTTTAATTTTTCCAGAACGAACTTTAAGAAAACATCTTGATAATTTTTGTATAAAATCGACTCTGAAGCATAATCTAAATGATGAGATAACAAAAGAAAATATTCTTCAACCATCGCTTTTGGGACAAATGCGATGAGTTTGGTTGCAAAATTCCAGTAAAAATTTTCTACTAATAATGGAAATATTGCCGCGGCGATTTCTTTCTTTTTCTTAAGAATAATATAATGAATTAAATATGACAACATTCGGTTTGATAATTCCAAAACGAATGCACGGATCATGGACGGAGGAGGGTCCACCATTATTAAAGATCGCGTCGCATGCTTCTGTACAGTTTGCGAGGATGTCGTTAGCAGTATTTCAACGATTTTTTTATAATCTTTGATCCTCTGAAGAGCAATAATTGCAAGATCTTGAGCAAAAAGATCGCCTGTTGATAGTTCTTCTAAAATAGTATTTCTTTTAGGATTTACTTCGTTATCGACAACCCATTTACAAATAAACGCTTTTGCTTGAATCGGATTAAGACTTTCAGCCGTCGCTAAGAGGTCTTTTGCGGAAGCAATTTTCATAGATTTATAAAGCACGAAAAATTAATAAATTTTCATACTTACAAATAATATATAAGCAAAATAGGTCTGTAGTCTAGCGGAACGACACTGAAATTCAAATTCAGATGGCGTAGGTTCAACTCCTACCAGACCTATAATATTTTTTCCTCCGCATAACTTATAAAAAGCCTTTATTATTTGAAATTCAAAAGATTTTTTATAGAGCGCTTAGATTCCTTTCGATAGATTGAGAACAGCATGGAAGGGATCCAATACAGATTTTCAAAATTTAAAAAATGGCGAGATAAGTATTATTCGAGCTGGGCTTCGTGGGAAGTAAGGTCAAAAGAAATAAAAATCCAAGACTAAAATTTCCATTTTATCACAGCTAATATCTTGATTTATTCTTTATAGTAATTAAATTGATTTATCTTACGATGGGACAATTTTATAATTTAAGAATTTGCTCTTCGATCTTTTTTCCATTTTAAATATCCTTTCGTTCTTTTTCCCCCCCAAATTGCGTTTTTCCCCGTTTCTGCTTCAAATCGTGTTTGCAACTCCATTTCTGATTCTTCGTTGCTGACCTTTTGATTAATTAATTCTTTTGATGTTGTATATTCTTCGTTAACTCCCTCACCAACGTTATATTCACCGTATAACCATTTATATGCGATTAAAGAAGTTTTCTTGTAATACGGTTTAAAAGTTTCAAGAAAATCCTCATCTATGTCCCAAAAAGGGGGCGGACCTATTCTTTTAAGGACAGCATAGTTAAAAGTGGGGGGCTTAATTTTAAGAAAAAACGATTCTGAAAGACTTCCTTCCCAGAAGTCGTCAACTGTTAGCGGATGTGGTTGGGAAGATATGAGTTTATTATCGCTCGATGCGTTTTCTGGAGTTGAGGGAACAATCTCCTCTGGAGACTGGTCTTTAACCGAGTCTTTTCTCATTTTACGCAGTTCGTTGATTATTTCCTTTTGAGTTTTACCTCTGAGTGTAAATATCATAAACGGGTCAAGGTCGAATTCCTCCGCTAAAATGTAATGTACTGCTGCGATGTGTTTACATGGATTTGCAGAATCCGGACAAGTACAATGGGTTTTTAGGTCTTTTTTAGAGGTGGGAAACAAGTCTATTTTTATTTCATTAAATAATTCCTCAATATTGGGAGGCATTTCTCCAGTTAATAACTTTGCGGTAAATATCGCCTTCCGGGACATTTTATTAATGATTTTTGTCCATTGCTTTTTTTGAAATTCATTGAGTTCAATCGTCACTCTATAGGGAGTCTTAACCGAACCTTGGACTTTGGCGTGGACAACGCCTTTATTTAAGTTACATTCTATAACTTGACCGCTCCTTGCGTATCGTTTCCCTCTCTGGAGTCTATTCCCCCATCCAAATCCTTCAAGCGCTGCGACCCATCGTTGTGACCACCATGTATCTCCAATATCACCCCGTTTACTTTTCGCTTTTATTCCACCCTTTACTTTAATAGGTTCCGAAGGGGTATAGTAATTATATCGCCAACTCATTGAATACCAATTCTAACTCTTTTCTTTTTTTATAATATATTAAAAAATGTCTTTTTTTAACATAAGAATTTCACGTAGTTCTTTATTTGTTATATTTGTCAGCCATCCTTCCCCAGAACCTATAATATCTTTGACTAATTTCTTTTTAGAATTAATGAGATCGTCAATTCGTTGTTCTAAAGTGCCCTCACAGATAAACTTATATACCATGACATTTTGAGTTTGACCTATTCGATATGCTCTGTCAGTTGCTTGATTTTCTACAGCGGGGTTCCACCATCGGTCAAAATGGAACACGTGACTCGCTTTTGTAAGGTTGAGACCAACGCCTCCTGCTTTAATCGAAAGGATAAAAAGATTCGGTCCGTCTTCTCTCAAAAATCTTAGAACCATTTGATCCCGAACCTTTTGAGAGAGTCCTCCATACAAAAATAATACTTCTTGCCCGAAGGTTTCTTCGAGAACTTTTTTTAGAATTTTACCCATTTTTGCATATTGTGAAAAAATTAACGCACTATGTCCTTCAGATAATATTTCTTCCAACATTTCAACTAATCGTTTTAATTTTCCAGATCGTTCAGAAATTGCGGAGTTGTCTCCCAAAAACAATGCGGGATGGTCACATACTTGTTTTAGACGCGTAAGAGCGGATAAAACTAAACCTTTTCTTTTTATTCCCGATTCGTTTTCTATTCTATTTATTATATCTTTCACGATTGCTTGATAGAGCGTAGCTTGTTCTTTAGTGAGATTGCAATATGTTTTGATCTCAATTTTTTCTGGTAAGTCTTTAATAATACGAGGATCTGTCTTAAGACGACGCAAAATAAAGGGTTGGATAATCTTTTTAAGTCTAGTTGTTGCTTCTGAGTCGTTATATTTTTCAATGGGAATAGCTATTTTTTTCCGAAATTCCACCGCTGTACCGAGATACCCCGGATTTAAAAAATCAATGATAGACCACAGTTCTAGCAATCGATTTTCCATAGGTGTTCCTGTCAATGCTAATCGATAATTTGAGTTTAGTTTCCTTACGCTTTGTGATGTTTTTGTGTAATAATTTTTGATATTCTGCGCCTCGTCAAGTATTACTCCATTCCATTCTATATTTAAAAGTTCCTCTTCATCTCTATGCGTAAGACTGTAGGAGCTTATGATTAGGTCAGCGGACTTAGCCTCTTTTAGAAATGTTATGCCCTTAAGACGCGCTTTCCCGTGGTGAACCATTACTTTAAGAGAAGGAACGAAACGGTTTGCTTCTCTTTTCCAATTTCCAATTATTGAAGTCGGACATATAAGTAGATTAGGCGTTTCCACTCCTTCGTTTTTTTGCTTTAGCAAGAGTGCTAAGCATTGGATTGTTTTTCCGAGCCCCATATCGTCAGCCAAGCATGCTCCTAACCCACACTGGGTTAAGGATGCCATCCACGAATATCCTTTGGTTTGATACGGGCGGAGTTTCCCTTCAAATCCTTCTGGTTGGGTTAATTTCGGAAATGTTACCTCTCTAGATAATTGCTTAATTAATTTCGAAATCCATTGGCTGGTACATATCTCATTGATAGGTAAGTCAAATTTCTTGTCTTCCGAAAAATTAACCAATTTTAAGGCTTCGGGAAGGGTTAATGTTCCAGATCTTTTCTTTTTAAAAAAATTAATTGTTTTTTCAATATCATCTTCTTTTAAAACAACCCATTTGCCACGGAATTGTACGATAGGTTCCTTTAATTTGGAAAGATTCTCAAATTCTTCTTTGGTTATCGGTTCTTTTCCAAGTGCAATTTCCCAATCATAGTCAATTATTTTTGTAAATGTTAAAATACCTTTACTGGATTTGGGGGGTTTTTTTGAAGTTAGCTTTACTTTTAACCCTATTGAATTCTTAGATCCTCCGTTTTTCCACCAAGCAGGTATTAACACACCAAACCCGCTTTCCCGCAACATTTCTGATTCCTTAAGAAATAAATAAGCTTCTTGAGTAGTAAGGTGAGCACAAACAGGACAAGCGGAATGTAAACTCTGCTCTATTGGAGAAAAAAGATGGGATGCCTTTTCAAGATCGTGCAAAAGCTTTTCTTGAGGGTGGTAAAATATTCGATTAATATAATGGAGGACGTCTTTAGATTCTTTCCATATTTTCTTAGCAGATATTAATAGAGTCGGGTCATCGAGAGCTTGGAGGTGATAATGTAAAATCCATGGTTTAGGAGCAGCACTACTTTCGGGAGGGGGAGGGTCAAGGCGGAAAGAGGTTCTGAAGGTATATTGTTTATCGTCATCAAAACTCTTTGTCCAAGAAGCTATTTCCTTAGAGACTCTTTTTAGCGATATTCCATTGGTTTTCATCGGTTTCCCAAAGAGTAGCGAGTCTAACCAAGCTTTCGCAAGAGAATCCTTTTTGAGCTCCACCCTTGAGGTTGAGAACCAATTCCTGATACATTCATTAATGCTAAAATCTAGAAAATTAAACACATAGTTTTCTTTTGAAAAACCGCATTTCTCAAATTGTAAAATCGAAGTGCAAACGGGAGGGATGGATTGAATCATCTCGGAAAAAGTAATCCTGTCTTCCATTTTATCTAATAAGATTTTCCAGCGAGCATTTCCTTTTTTTACGCCTTCGTTTATTTCTAAACCTCTAGGAATAAATTTCTGCCTTAATATAAGCTCCAAAAAGAGCTTTGACAATCTACTCCAATAAATTAAATCTGTTCCGATGCGTATCGTTTTTGTGTCAAGTCCAAATTCAGAAAGAGAAACGAGCAATTTTAAAGCATCTTCGTGCTTCATACTAAGACCATCTATTTCCCAAGTTTTCATTTGTAGAGGCTCTTTCGATGGGTCTTGATCTCCGTTATAAAATAACCTTTCTGAAGGCTGAGGTGCCTTTTTACGAGAGGGCAGGTTGTATCTAATATTTTTTAAATGTTTATATATTTCTATTTGACTGTTTCTTTCCGAATTAATAACTTTTAACGAATCGATAAGTTCTTGTCGATTTGCTTGAAAAGGATGTGGAGCTACTTTTGGAGGTCTCCCCCTCCTACTAGTCTTAGTGTATGTAGAAGACTCGCCCCATATAAAAAATTCCCCTGCAAGCCCTTTTACATCTAATGGCACCCATGTTCCGTGTAAAACAATCATATGAACACACAGCTAAAAATTCATTTTGAGTCAGATCTCTAATCCATCTTTAAATTAATGAGAATATTTAGGTAACTGATCTTTTAATCGATCTGAACTCATTAGTTTTAAGTCATTTCCTTTATCGTACAATAAATAAATTGATTTTAAAAAATTATAATATTCTCTAATGAATAAGATAAAAAACCTTAGATTTTTAAATGTAAGATTAACAAGTTAATAATTTTTTCATAGAAAGAAGGAAGGGAGGTAGGAGGGGAAGAGAGAAATTAATATTTGACGCATAATAGTTACTGTCTAAATTTTTTAAATGTATTCTAATTATCTCAATAAAAGAATAAGATTAAAGATTTTTAGGGTTAAAAATTTTTTCTATAGAAGGTTTTAATAAGTCTTTGTATATATACTCTATTACCTCCTTTACTCGAATTCTTCCAGTTCATTACGGTAAACTGCTGTCGTCGATCTTTTACGGTTAGAGTAATGTCTTCTCAAGAAATACTTGGAACATGAAAACAAACTTCCTTACTTAATTTTAGATCTGAATGTTAATTCATAAATTAAGAGCCTAAGGAAGACTACAGTATTGGTTTATCGAGATGTATGCTTAGATAAGTAGTAGAAAATGAATGTTAGAAATTCTCTAAAGACCCAATATAAAGAGATTAATATAAATGATTATGTTAATATAATAGTAATAGAGATGGAAAAAATTAACATTGATGAGCTCTTGAAAATTCTACCCAAACTCATTCGCGAGAATGATACGGTAAAAGGGGCGATAATCAGTGCGCTTTCGGGAGTCGTTGCTACACATGAAGATGTAATTCAATTAACAAGGGCGATGAACGAACGGTTCCAAAAAGTGGACGAGCGGTTCGAAGCGATGCAGCGAACCATGGAAGAACGGTTCCAAAAAGTGGACGAGCGGTTCGAAGCGATGCAGCGAACCATGGAAGAACGGTTCCAAAAAGTGGA
>WJKD01000918.1 GCA_014729315.1 Promethearchaeota archaeon
ACGTGAGCTTATGGTTGTTTGGAATTCATCATGAAGATTACTGGTCACAATGCACTTGAACTGAACAGATAAAAATAGAAACAACTTAACCGCAGAAACATTCCCAACTCATTGGTTCTAATAAACATGAAATCAACTTTTACTTGCGTTTGATGAAAAAATATTGTATCTTTAAAAAGTTTTATAAATCATTAAAGGTTAATGGCTCATTACAAATAAAGGAGTCTGATTATGATAAAGGTTAACGATCGGTTATTCGTCGGAAGTGAGAGTGATTGCAGGAATGGGAACGATGAATGGGCTGTTGTCCATGCATGTAAGCATCCATGCCATCAGGGTGCGGTTGGATATCGGGGATCTCTTGAATCAACGCATCCGAATTATCTGGTGCTGGAAAATGCGGATGATCTTTTTTTGAATATGGTCGATCCGCCGGCACCGCTTTTTAAAGCGGATTCATTTTCATCGTTTCTGGAATTTGCCGGAAGCCAGTGGGATAAAGGAAAGAAAATTCTGGTGCATTGCAACCAGGGAGAATCCCGGGCGCCATCGCTTGCGATGATGTTGCTGGCGAAGCATGTACGCCAGATCTCGAAAGAATCTTATGCGGATGCACGAAATGATTTTTTGAAATTATATCCGTGGTATCGACCCGGCAAAGGGATACAAACTTTCCTGAGTCAAAACTGGCAGATGTTTTAGTATGCGTGCATGCCGCTACTTTTTCCGGCGGCGGAGAGAATAGGGACGAATTGATGATAGAGGTGCGTTATGAAGAATAGCCGAATGATGAGATTAGTTATTTTTATCATTGTTCTGGTGATATTCATTTTGTATCGCACGGCGGATATTTTTTAGTTGGATATTTTGAATAAATGAATCACTTAAACAACTGCAACGAGAAAAGGACATACGTATTGTGGTATGAGATTCTTCGTCGCTGCGCTCCTCAGAATGACAATTTTTTGAGATTTTATTTAAGCACATATATGAAAATGGATTTTACTTGATGAGGTGACGTTATGAAAGATTCGGAAACGAAACAGCGGTTTATTGAAATGCGTGTGGATGGCGCTTCGTTTGAAACCTGCGCCAGGGAATTGGGAATTTCCAAAAGCAAGGCAATCCAGTGGAATAAGGATTTGCAGAGAGATATTAATAATTTAGAGTTTGATAAATGCCAGACAGTTATAGGTACCTGCAAATTAACAAAGCAGAAACGAGTGGAATTCCTGGCAAAGAATCTTGAAAAGATTAATAATGCTTTGGATAATAAATCTTATGAAGACATGTCGGTAAAAGAGCTGTTGATTTTACAGGAAAAATTCCAGACCGAGATGAACGAATTGACGAAATCGACAAAATATCGCACCGGTGAAATGATGGTCGTCGATCCGTTGGAAAACTTCAACGGAGGTTTAGGACCTTATGAAACCGAACGGACGCTTGATTTGGAATGAGGTTTTGTGAGGTTATCTTTGCAAAACTTTAATAGTTGGTTTATTGATTACCCGGTGAGGAATTGCCGGGTTATTTATTTGATGTCCCTCCGGAACAGGTTGAGCTATTTTTAATCCAAATTCATTCTTTTTTTAATATCATCCAGAAATCAAGCGAATGAAGATAAAAGATATTTGCTAATTTTCATAATTCTCAAAGTATTAAATCCACTAAGTATAATATATTTCATAAAAATAATATTTTAATGAAATAAATTTCTTGCATTAATTGAGGTTTTTTTGTAATTTTGATAAACTATAATATAGAGCGGAAGATCTTGTTAAGAAACTTATTTACAATTGTGCGATTAAGTTTGTATATTTTTAACATATAACGAGAATTCAAATAACTATAGAAATTCCCGTATATGATTACGTTTTGAGTGATATACAGAAAATATTGAATAAATTATTATACCAAAATTATTTACTGAAAAATGATTAAAAGGAACAATAAAAGATTTCAAGAAATCGTTGATGATCCTCTTCTTATGTATCGCTTAACAAAAGATGACATCGTAAATACTTACTGGCAAAATATATCTGAATCTATTCAAAACGGTTTTTTTAGTTATATTATTAGGGGTGGTTTGCAATGGCAACAAAAAGAAAAAATTAAACTAAGTTCCAAAGA
This sequence comes from Promethearchaeota archaeon, assembly GCA_014729315.1. The sequence goes on from WJKD01000918.1 coordinate 2,134, forward strand.
TGATAAAATTTGGCTTCAATCAAACTTTCAAGATTTCATTGGTAAACCAATTGATCATAATCCTGTAAAATTATATCTTCAATTATATATGAATTTATATGAAATTTGGGGTGGAATAAAATTTAAAACAAATTTTAAAGATGAGAATGAAGCTAAAATTGAAATAGAGAATTGTATAAGTGATGTTTCTCTTTTATCAGATATAATTTCCTTAATGACAGCGTCTTCAATTACATGGTATCCAGCAAGATACTCAATGATAAGAAATATTGCAGATCCATCTATAAAAAAAGAACAACTGCCTGAACATGAAAAAATCTGCTATCCTCTACCAAAAAGTCAAGAAGAACATACATCAGCTATTTTAGAAAATGATCATATTAATAAGTATATTATCCCACTTTTTGATTTTATACGAAATATTAATAATTTAGAAATAAGTACTCTATTACGTCGAGCTATCTCATGGCATTCTCAAGGTAATTATTTAGGATCGGGATTAAATCGATTTTTAAATTACTGGGAATCTATTGAATTAGTAAGTTATTTCTTTTACAATAAATTGCCTAACAGTAAAATTGGAAAATTAAATAGAAGCGAACGTAAGAAAAAAGTTAAAAATTTATTGTCCCAAAAAATTACAGATAAAAACTGCCTACAAATAGCAAATGAATGTTCCCAATTAATTCAGCCTTCTGTAAAAAAAATAATGTGCAATACTTTAGGTTTAATAACTAATCGAAACGATATTGAAAAGCTGCTTTTTTCAGAACATAAAAATACGGGAAAAAGCATATATGATATCAGAAATGATATTGCACACGGTAATTATTGCAATAATGATTTTGAATTTAGAAATATTGTTCAAAAGAGTTTATATGATATAAGCAAATTCTCAAGAATTATTTTGATCGATGTCATTAATAATATTGATCGAGTAGAAAAATTATTAGATTGTTAATTGCCATTATTGCAATCATGGGATAACAAAGTGCTGCACCCTGACAGTGCGCCGTGAAACGGCAAGGGGCTTGTTGGAAAAAATGTCCCTCTTAATTTAAATTAATTCAAGGGACAACTCGCTGGCTTTGCTACCTTTCAAACCGCAATGTTCAAATTTTTATTTTGAGGCGAATTTTAAGATTTGCTGTTTTATGAAATTTAGTGTAAGCGGTTCGGCAACTGAAACTCACGTCAGGGCGGTACTATATAAAATGGCTAATAATCATAGTAGTCGCTGGATTTCTTTACTATCGTTTTATACTTTAAAGGTGGCAACCTCAAGTTATGGAAAATTGTGAAAGCACATCCCGAAGAGGCCTATGTCTTCTTTGTGGGCAAAGATGCTTTTGTGGTTTTTAATAGCAAACCAATAGATGGTTATGAGGCTAATTTGCCAAATGGTGAATGGTATGGTCCATTTAAATTACATGTACTATCAATAAATAAATGCGTTACCATTTTCGGGCGTCTACCGGAATATCAGAATGCCCCCAAAAATCTTATGAGGTCTCTAAATGAATAGCTCAATGCCATTATCACTAATTATATCTTGGCTATTATTTTTTGGATTCTTAAACACACATCAACGACATGCAAAGAATTTTCAGGGAGCATCGCGGGGATATCTTCTTGCCCTCCAAGTTTCCATATTTCTTGGCAGCTTGGTTGGCTTAGGGCTTTTAGTTTACTATTTTATTCAGGTATCTTGGTATTGGCCCTTGGTATTATTTGTTGTTGGAAGTTTGATAGGTGGATTTTTCTTTGGATTTTTGGATATAAAAATCGGAACGCTCGGAATGAGTTTCATTTCTTTTTTAGGTTGGCCTGCCTCGGCAATTTGGATTTTTTTCATAATTCGAGGTTTACAACCCTAATCCACAATTTAACGCAGACTGGCGAAAAGCGCTTCAGAACTTCCAGCTGTACGGTTAATTGCCCTGTCATTGCCTGTAAAATAAGGATTAAAAATAGTATGAGAAGGTTAAAACCAATTCTATTAACATTAGCGATAATTTGTATAATATCACTTTGGATATACCTATCAGCAGTTGCGGATTACAGATGGGCAGAATCAGTGATAGCTGAAGAAATTCAAAATGGTTGGACTCTTATAATAAAACAGGATAATTTAGTTAATATTACAGCACCATGGAGCCTAATAAAAACACCAGTCACTGGTTTATGGTTTATTGATAATGAAGATATCAATAAGTTAAGTCAAGATATTTATCAAATACATACATTACGTGTATCATATGATTATTCTCAAACAGATAGAGGAGAATCATCTTCACTTATAAATGTTCGTAAAAGAGAATCAGCATTTATCAATCCGGATTCCTCTTTAAATATTGAAACACTAATCTGGGAAAATTATGAAATTGGAACTCCAGGATGTCAAATAATAGATTATATAGTAAAAAATGATATAGACAATTAGTATTATTTTGATCATAATCATTATCGATTAAAAATCGTCAGTAAAAATAATAGGAGGATTGCAAATGGGGATTGACGCAAACACTGCAACAGCAAAAGATTTTGACGTGGCAGCACAAAAACATGCAAATGCTTTCTGGTTTTATTTTGTGCTTGCTGGAGTAATATTTTACTTCTTTAAATTTTGGGCAATTATTCCTGCTATCCTTGTTATTTATACTGCAATACAAAGCATTGGAGCTACAAAAGCTGCTTCAAGTCTTCGTAATGGTACTTATAAAATACCAAATCCTAATAATGGTGCTCCAGATGGAGATGCAAGAAATAATAAACAAAATAGAAAATTTGTATAAAAGGACGCAATGGAAAATTTACTAATCGGAGTTGTTTTGGGTGCTTTGGGTGTGTGGTTTGCTGCCATCAATAACCTGAGATTTGATATTTATAAAGAAAAATTAAAAGCATATTCAGAAATTCAACACAAGGCATCACAAATATTTAATATAATTTCTCGTGTTGATATACCTGATCGGAAAATTAAATTTAATGAACTGCATTTTGAAATGTCTGAGATTGTTCATTCGTACGAACATATAATCTCTCACGATGTATTCGATCAAGTAACAAGATTTTGTTGTAATCATAACTTTGAATCGATATCAAAAAGCGATAAAGAATTTTTACTTGATCTTACTTTATTATCTCATGCTATTAGAAATGACCTTAAAATAGAAAAAATAGATAAATTGAATGATTTGCTCCTTCGCAGCAATTATAAATTGAATGAATTATCAAAAGCATTGAAAAAGCTTATTGATCAGAAATCAAATAATTTGAAAAATGATTAAACATGATACAAAAGATATTTATATTTCTATTAAATAGGAGTTGCAACACCCAATCGGATAAGCGGGGATTTTTCTCCCCCGCTCACCACAACACCCTGCGTGCGGCTCCGCACAGGGCGGTTCACCAAGTTGATCCGCCTTAAAGATTGGCGAATGAAAAGCAATCCCGAGATCACTAAAAGGAACAGGATTTTCAACAAGATAAATTATACAAATAGTTCAATAAGGTTTAGTACCTTCTATTCCGCTTCAACTGCGTTTTTTTGATTTGCATTGGTTTTTTAATTTTCATTCTTTTCTTCACTTCTTCCAGATAGCGGGCGATGCTGCTTTCGGTTAGGACGAAGCCTTTTTTGCCGTATTTGTCTGATAGAAAGCTACGGAGTCCGCCGCAATATTCTGAAGCAATGTCGCCGCCGCAGCAGTCGTAGAGGCAGGCAAGGGAAACAGAATACAAGCTTAGATTTTCGATGTCGGTTTCCTGGGATATCATTTCATTGGAAAATACTTTGCCGTTTACGAGGATCTTGTAGCCGGTGGTGTTTGGTATGACGATATATTGTTTCATGGATTGCAGGCTCCCTATTTGTGCGGTGCATTATTTGGAAATAACTCTGCGAAGGTTTTGAACCTTCGCAAGGTAGCAATCCATTATAAGCACACGGATATGAAAAGTTCATGCGCTCCTGCTGGTTTTAGGCCCTCGTTCGTTCGTTCCAAGACACGCCGCGCTTTGACTAGGCCTTTTTCACGTTTGAAATTTGAGGATTACTGAAGGAGAATTTGAATTAAACTGATATGCAGCTTTATAAAAAATCAGGAATTGAAAGTAAGATAAAGTCTAATTTATAGATATTTTCTGCATTTTGATGTTTTAGATGATATTAAATGGTGAAACTAAATCACTAATTGTGACGTCTTAAAAAAGTGAACATTCAGATAGTTAATCAACTGTTTTTAGCTTGACTTTTAATATAGTTTTTAGTAATTTAGATAAAGAATCGAATTCATCTTGCATCAATTGATTATTCATTCAAGATTTTATAGAGTTGTACGATATTATTAATTAAATGACCTAGTAGTAACTATTTATATTATATTTGGTTGGTTTTTTTTAATAATATTTTGTAGTAGGATATAATGATGCAATTAATTAATTCATCAATAGTATATAAAATTAAGAAAAACTACTTTACTAATTTCGTTCTTAGTAGCATAAGAGATAAAATTAAAAAAGATATTGCAAAACCAAAAGATAATTTGCGGATATCCCTGACTCTACCAGTTTTTATTGAGTACAGCGAAGGATATTCACTACAATTTTTTCCTGATAGGCTGATAATAGAGGCAACTTATCCTGATCAGATTGAATTAGAAAAAATCGACGCTCCTCCTGACTCTTTGCTTCAAACGGCACAGAACTTTATAGAAGATGTTTTACCACTAGAATGTACTGCTATCGGACTGAATTTTAAAGTGTGGATACCAGAAAAATCAATTGCTGCCACAGTAATTCAATCTGATAAAGATATAATTTCAATGAAATATACAATGAAAAGAAAAGATTATATCATAATAAACAATGTTAATAAAGCAAGTATTGAATCGGAAAATAAAACAAAAAGCGAAGGTTTATTGTTTGATTCTAATTTTCATTTTGAAATAGAAAAAGAAAATACAAAAAAATATATTAACAATATATTAATTAAAAGAAAAGAATGCTTGAATGATCTAAGAGGTTTATTAAATGAGCTTACAATTAGTTAAAGAAATATATACAAATAAATGCCATTATCACTCTCTTGAACAATTAGAAAGAAATAATGAGATTAACCAGCATAGGATTAAAGAATTAGACCATAGTATTCCTAATACAAATAATGAATTCGACATTAACCAATATTTCCGAATGGTTGAAAATAAAAGGAAATTAGAAGATTTTAGAAAATTAAAAAAGAACTGGAATGGTTACAGCGCTGAAAAAATTGATGATGAGATAGTTGATAAATGTATTAAACTTATTACTGATTCACGGCTTAGATATCAACCTTATATATATCCTACAGGAAGAAATAGTATTCAGTTTGAATACGAAAAAAGTGATGGTAGCTACTTAGAAATCGAATTTTTTAAGGATAAAATTTCCCTCCTCTATACAGATTCTTTTGAATTTGAAACGGAAATCGGAAACGTTAATTTGGATAATATCATTGACTTAATAGACCGTTTTCATGGTAAATGTTGAAAAAATAAATGATAAGGAAAAATTATATAGGGCTATACACCCCATTTTTTGGAAGAATGATTTGAATAAACCTTCAACAGCGGCATTCAAAGATTCTAAAGGTGTATCAGTAGATCGCGATGGAGGCAGGGAAGAAAAGGAAGTAATAGCAGTTTTCGATAAGAAAAAGCCGAATTATGGTCTTGCATCAATAACGGCAAAAAGTTGTAGAGAAATAGGAACACACCCAATACCAAAACCTCTCGATGATAATATCTATCATGCTGAAATACATGATAGTGAAGATAAAATTCGCATTTCAATGAGCAAATTAAAAAAAATTATAGATTCCATTTATATTGTTGAAGAACCGAATTTCTAAGCTCAAAATAGGTGTAAATAAAAATCTTTATGGCAAATAATGATGAAATTGCTGCACTAATAGCCGCTGGTGTATTGGCTATTATCGGCGCAGGTGTCTATATATTTTTGAAAGATCGTGGAAATAACAAGGAAGGAGATATTATTGAACTAGATGAAAACGAAGAATATATTCCACATGATCCTTTTCAGTATGCTCCAAAAAAAAATGAAGAATATTATAATGGTAAAGAATGGAAAAGGAAAGGCAAATGCAGACGATGTGGTAAAGTAGTAACAAATTTATCAGTTGAACATTATTGCCCTCATTGCGATGACATAATGGACGACTAATTTTAAAAAATAGAATTTAAAAACGATACGCTATTTAGCTAGTGCATTAACTCCTCGAATATATCTCAAAAAATTTACATCCCCACATAAAAAATCATTTGATTTTTTGTGATTTATTTTTATATTTTTCTATCTTCATGATATTTTTACACACCGACGTAAGTTTATGACTTATCATTTTCACTCTTTGAAATGGATAGCAACATTTATTATTTTTTTCGCATTTTTTAGATCGTTCCTGTATTAAAGTTATATTGATGAAATGAATGAAATTAAGAAGCGGAGCTATGGTCAAAAACTTCAATAATAAAACAGATAAAGTAGGGGATGATTTAAAAAATTATATTAACTCGGGAAGCAAGATCGATATTGCGGCTGGGATTTTTACGATTTATGGGTATGAAAGCCTGAAAAGAGAGCTTCATAAAATCGATCAAATGAGATTTATTTTCACTGATCCCACGTTTATTGAAATCGATAAAAACAAGCGAGAGCAAAAACAATTTCAGATTAATTCCAATAGAATCAAAAAAGCGATTAGCGGTTCGGTTTTTGAGATTAATTTGAAAAACGAGCTTAAAGGTAAGGCTATTGCACGGGAATGCAAAAAATGGATTGAGAGTAAAGTACAGTTTAAAACGAATGCCGGCAATAAATACATTCAACCTCATCTGAATTTATATAACAGCGAACGAAAATTTGTCTACACCGGAATAAATGAATTCAGTAGCGTCGGATTTGGTTATGAAAAAGACAATGCGGTTTTAAATCAGGTTATCAAAACAGATGATTATGAGACAACGAAACAGTATCTTCAAAATTTTGAAGAAAT
>WJKD01000919.1 GCA_014729315.1 Promethearchaeota archaeon
AGATTCACATAATGCGACTTCTTAGCTGTCTTCGACCACATAAGTATCAGCGTATCACACCATTCCAACGCCTCACTAATTCGGGCAGGTAAACTATCGCCGCCATGAATTCGGGCATAATCAATCCAAATCTCAGCGCCATCTCGTTTTAAGTTCTCTGCAATTTTTCGAGAAATCTCATTGTCTTCCCAGGAATGGCTGATGAATACTTTAGGCATAAGTTAGTTTCCTTTTTTTATTTTGTTGAATTTATGGAACGAACTGCTCGGACATAGTGGCTTAGGGCAGTGGGGTGTCCATACCTGCAACAACCGTCACCAAAACCAACAACCCATGCCCCACTGACTTTCATCAAATCTGACACAATATCTGATGTCCATATCCAACCCTGTGCTTTATCAAATACAGAATCAATAAATAAATTTTGTGTTATATAAAGCATAGGATCGGTATGCAAAGCATCCTTTTTCTTTTCCGGTTCCATCAAGCTCATTGCTTCTTCCAATGTTGGCAACCGCCAATCGCTACAGCCAGCAAAGACTTTTTTATTAAGAATGTTTATCCAGTTCTTTGCATCCTCTAAACTCAAAGCCTTTGACGAGCCTCCATGTTGCCACATTAGTTCTGTTGTTTCATCAATAACAACAGTATCAGCATTAATCTTTTTAACGACATACTGATGTTTAATCCCCTTTCCCATCGGATTTCGATCACGATCATAAAAGTCGTGAAGTTTAAGTAATTCGGCAACATCCGCAGTGGATAATTCCCTCGGCTCATTGCGAATAATAAACGTACCGGGACTGACAACCTTTAAAATTTTTTTCAATCCGCTTTGGTATTCGCTTTCAGGAAAAAGATCAATATAATGAATATCGCTCAATTTTAATGAAGGCTCACAATCATCAAGTCTGATCGGAATTAAGTAAATATCATCTTCTGAGCATTGTTCGAGCATTTCATACGCAATCCGCATTTCTTTCTGGATGAAGCCCCGTTTTGTCATGGAATGAGAAGACAGCAAAAGTAAATAATAATGACTTTCTTTTATCGCCTTTTCAATGGTAATTTTCCAGTTCTGTCCCGGCAACAGGCTTTCACAATCAATCCATACATCCAAACCGTATCGTTTCAAATCCTGATAAATTCGTTTTGCCATGCCAGTATCTTCGTGTGCGTAGCTCAGAAATATTTTAGGCTTTTTGTGTTCACTCATTTTTAGCTCGCTAATTTGAGGTTGCCTTTTGATTTTTAAAAAGTCGCCCCACTACACCACTAAAATAATCAAATTATGATGCATATGATTAAAAGGAACGAACTGCTCGGACGTAGAAACCATAGTTGTAGATAATGTTGCGAATGACATAAAGACCATCGTGAAAAAAAACAGCATATACGCTATGATCGCCTTTTACTTTATCCGCTGTCCATATCCATCGTTGCAGGTTGTCAAACACAGGGTGGATATATAAATCTCTATTCTTTTTTTCCGATTCCATTAGACTCATCGCTTCTTCTAATGTTGGTAAACGCCAATCACTATAACCAGCAAAACAATTCCAATTCAAATTGGCTATCCATTTCTCGGCATCTTTATATGTTTTTCGATTTGGAGTGCCGCTCTGCTGCCACATTAAACCAGTTGTATGGTCTATAACTATACCATTTTCTTCATCTACGTCGTAAAGATGGAACAATCCCCTTCCACTCAAATTTTCTCTAAATTCGAACATATTATATTGCCGAATCATCTTATGAACATCATGCTCAAAAAGAGACTTCTTCTTACTTCGTAACTTATATAAGGGACCTTTTGTGGTTTTTATTAACCTTTTCAGATCAATGTGTGTCAAATCCGCTAATTTCATATTGTGCTCTTGATAATGATTGATCATCTCGTACAAGAACTGAAACATCTGATCTGTCCACTCTATTTTGGGTCTTGCATCAGATTGTATTTCCAAAAACCGTTTTACAAATAGATATTCCATAATAGAGCGATGCGCAAACTTATAATTTCCCACAGCATCGCGATTAAGCAAAGAACGTCCACTTAATTGCCAATCTTCAAGGGGAATTTTAAAAGATTCAGCGAATTCCGTCAATGCTGACTTTGGAATTCGCTCCGATTTTCGTTGTTCACGATTTTTAAAGATTTCAATTGCTAACAGTTCTGAAAAGTCACGTAATGGCTCTTTTTTAATTCCTTCCAATTTCCCTTCTTCTCTTATAAGCCACGCTTCCACCATCTCTTCATAAACCTGAAATGCATATTTTAACTCCAGCTCCTTACCTACCAAGTCTTCAATGTGCGCCAAGAGCATGGGGCGAACACTTAATTTGGGTATTTTTTCAATCATGTCCCGTGCTTGCTTGCGACACTTTTTTTTCCAAATCGGAAATCGGCGTTTCAAATAATCTTCTATTTGGTTCATCGTAAATGGAGAGATATACAGTTTGTGAAAAATATATTGTGCTTTATGTCCGGCAGGCACAGGTCCTATCTTGACGATTCCAGTCTCAATAGGGATTTCTTCATCTTTTGGAAAAAACTGTGTGCGGCAGGTAATCAATACCTTTTGAAAATCACGGGTCAATTGCATTAAATTAATTAGTCGTTCGGCGTGGTCGATAATTGCCA
>WJKD01000920.1 GCA_014729315.1 Promethearchaeota archaeon
ATAAAAATCTCCAAAAAGATTTGTTTTCGATTAATGAAAATATAAAAAAGCTAAAGGAGAAAATCGAAAAAGAAATGAATTTCCGAGAAACATTTCGTAAAAGAAAATTTTACCAATAAAATCTCTTTTAAACCCTTTTTTGAATAGAAAATGTATTTGAAAGCCCATTGAAATTAGCAATCCTTCTTTGTTTTTAGTATCATATACAAGCTAAGTTTAAAATTAGAAAGTTCATTTTAATTTTTATGGACAATGAAGGATTAAATACTACGGTGGTTGGTTCCTTTCCGCTCTCAAATTCTAAAGAGAATATGACTAAAGCTTTTGACGATATGATCAATCTTGGAATAGATTACGTTTGCTATCCGCAGTTAATCGGAATGAATGATCAATTTCTTTCCCCTCTATCAGAAATCGTTGATCCTTTAACTAAAGAAAAAGAAAAGTTTTTTCTAAGTTCCGACTTTAAGGTGCCTGAAAAACCGTTCGCTCTTGAGTATGGAAAGTTTATTTTGGACTTTTTTAAAAAAAATCCCAATCTCAAGGAACGAATAAAAGGAACTAAGGCTTGTTTAACGGGACCGTTTACTCTCAGTAGTGATTTATTGTTGAAAGGAGAATTATCTAAAGGAATAACCCCTCAAATATTTACAGAGCCAAGAGCTATTCGAATTGATTGGATTATCGACAAATTAGCAGAAGTAATGAAAAACATTGGTAAAGCTTATAATGATATGGGTATTGATATCATTTCGATGGACGAACCTATTTTGGGTCTTTTGATAGGTCGCAAAATCTTTTTTCATTCTAAGGAATTTATAATAGAAACTTTAAATAAGGTGCTTTCGGGAATAAAATCAATGTCTTCTATTCATGTTTGTGGACGAATTAGTAACACTCTACGAGATATTCTTTTACAAACCGATGTTAAAATCATGGATCATGAGTTTCGAACAAGCGAAGCAAATTTTAAAATATTCCAGAAAGAGAATTTAACTCAAAATGACAAAATTTTAGCGATGGGGGCGATTCAAACTAGTTTTTCGCCGAAAAAAGATGCAAAAGTGGAAGATTATGTAGAAAGCATTGAGTTTATTAAAAAATTCGTTCAAAAAGGTATTGACCTCTATGGAAAAGAGAATCTTTTTGTAAAACCAGATTGCGGTTTTGGAGCTTTAAAAGACGCATTTGAGGAAGATTTTGCTTATCAGATTGCCATGAAGAAACTCAATAACATGGTGTTAGCTGTTAAAGAATTAAAAAATGGATAGAAATTTTATAAAATTCAAGCGTTCAAAGAAATATTTTTAGGATTAAAAAAGAATAATAACAAAATTTTATTCGCTTAATTCTTTCCTGAGTTTTTCTATTTCTTCTTCTAATTTTGCCTTGGATTGGACTTCCTCTTCTTCAAGATCTAAATCCACATCGGATATGTATTCAGGCACTTCAGAGCCGCCAGCTGGGACTGAAGGCATTGCCCCACTTGCGTCTAGCAACATTTCTGTCTCTAATTGTTCTAATTCGGAAGTGACATCAATTCCTAAATCAATCTCCGGATCTCCAGCTAAAATATCCCCTGCCTCTTCTATTTCTGCAACATACATTTCACTGTCTTCTGAAATCTCAGCAATTTTTATTGGAGAGGCTTTAGTAGCTATTTCTTTTAATTCGTCTCTCATTTTAGCCATAAAATTGCCAGATTGTGCAATGGCTGTCCCTTCTTCTAAAGCTTCGAGTTGTCTATCGAATTTTGTGCGAATGTTATTAGTTCTGTCAACTTTTGCTTGATAACTTTTGTATTGGATGAGGTAATTTTTCGCGCGATCCTTTTCGCCTCTTTGTAAAGCAATTTTTGCGTTTTTTCGGCTAACTTCAGCTCTTTTTTGAAAGTTTTTCGCTCTTAGACCTAATGTTCTTGTATATCTCTTCACATCAGTGATTAACTTGTCCTTCTCCTTTCCTTTTCTTGGAAATAATCGACGTTTTAAACCCATTTTTATCTTACTCTTTATTTGGAGATTTGTGTTAAATTTACTTTATATTAAGTTAATATTAATATGGTAATTTAAAATTTATTTTGTGTAAAGATAAATATCTTAGGTTACACAAGATATTAATTTTAATTAAAAGATATGTAGTCCATTTGTTGAATTGTTTTAAAAAAAATTAATTTTTTTGAGAATGGATAATTATATGTCGTTAAATCGTATGTAATATAAATATAAATTATGTTTATTGCTAGTAGGTAAATAAAATGAAGAAAATTATTCTCAATTTTGAAAGAAAGACTTCTGACTTTAAAGAACTAGTTCAAGAAGCGTTTAATAAAAATTTTTTAAATTTTCTCGTTTCAGCGGAGACTTATTCTGAATTCGAAGAAATTGAGAGAATTAATTTATATTCCAAAGATATGGAATTAGCTTCTGAATATAAAATATATGAAGAAAATGATAAGCTAACAAATGCCCTATCTACAAAAAAAAAAGAAGAAAGTTTAGGTTATTATAAAGAATTAAATGAAAAAGAAGACGAAAAAGAGATCGTAAAATTATCAGAAGCAGGAGGCTTAGATTTTATTATTGTTACTGCGAAAAATTGGAAGATCATCCCATTTGAAAATCTTATAGCTGAAATGCACGAACACAATACCGATTTAATCGCAGAAGTTGAAAATATTCAAGAAGCTGAATTAATGCTAAAGACTTTAGAAATTGGAGTTGATGGAATACTCCTAACACCACATTCTACGAATGATTTAATAGATATAAAAAATTTAATTCACAAAAAATTCAAGATAGAATTAACTAACGCAAAAATCACTTCAATTGACCACATTCCCGAAAGTGAGAGGGTATGTGTGGATACCACATCTTTATTTTCCCCTGGAGAAGGTCTTTTAGTTGGAAGCACAGCTATGGGATTTGTTTTAGTACACGCTGAAGTTTTTGAAACGCAATTCGTTGCTTCCAGACCCTTTAGAGTTAACGCTGGGGATGTTTCAGCGTATGTGTTAGTTCCCAACGAAAATTCCGAAAAGATTTATCGTACAAATTATTTAAGTGAATTAAAGGGAGGAAAAAAAGTATTAGCAGTTACCAAAGATGGGAACGCCCGAATCGTTTCTGTAGGAAGAGTTAAAATAGAAACACGCCCAATGTTAAGATTCGAGCTTGAAGCCCGTAAAGCAGATAAAAAAATATCAATTAACTGCATATGTCAAAATGCAGAGACGATTAGATTAGTAAAAGCAAATGGAGAGGCAATATCTGTAGTAGATATTAAAGAAGGTGACGAATTACTAGTACATGTCGGACCCGGGGCAACTCATTTTGGAACTGCAATTAAAGAAACTATCATAGAAAAATAAGGATTAAAATTGAAATGACAACTTATTTCTCATTACTTTTACATATATACCAACCTCCAACCCAAGATATAGACATATTAAAAACTATTAATAAGGATTGCTATAAACCTTTATTCTCCATGTTGGAAAATTATGAGCATATCCAACTCTGTCTTAATATCAGTGGGGTATTGATTGATCTTCTCTATGAATTCGGGCTTGGAGACACCATGGATTTATTAAAAAATCTAGTGGCCGAAAATAAGGTCGAAATAGTAGGAACGGCTAAATATCATCCAATTCTCCCTCTCATACCAAAAAAGGAAGCTTATCACCAAATTAGATTAAACGAAGAATTAAATAAAGAAGAATTTGGCTCAATTTGGAAAGGTAAAGGGTTCTTTCCACCAGAAATGGCGATTTCTTCGAGTGTAGCTAAAATTGTTAGATCCCTCGGATATAAATGGGTGTTAATGAGTGGAATCGCTTGTCCTGTTGATTGGCCTTACGATAAAATATATTGTTCACCTAATGGACTTCAATTATATTTTAGAGACGATATCCATAGTAATAAAATATCATTCAAACAAATAACAGCTAAAGAATTCGTTTCATCCTTGCGTAAATTGTTCAAAAGACAAGATAAGAATGAAAATGACACTAATAGCTATTCAGTTATCGCTATGGACGGAGAAACTTTCGGACACCATATAAAAAACTATGAAAAAACATTTTTGGCTCAAACCTTCGAACTAATAAGCGAAGAACCGGAAAAAAAAACTGAAGAGGATATAAAAATGGTTTCTATTTCTAAATTAGATAATTATTTTCCAATAAGCAGTAAAAAAATTATTCCAAAAGAATCGAGTTGGAGTACTACTAAAGATGACTTGACAGCCGATATACCTTATCCTCTCTGGAAACATCCTGATAACAATATTCATAGATATTATTGGAAAATCATGAAAAGTCTTAATAACTTGATGAATCTTTGCGATAAATTAGATTTGACGGAAGATTGGAATGTTGAGAACCATTATAATACGGCGAGATATTTCTACGATAAAGGACTATATTCATGCCCTATTTGGTGGGCGAATCCCATCCGTGGTACTTGGTCTCCTAATCTTACCTATAAGGGTCTGGAATTACTGATGCGAGCTGCTTTAAACGCCCAATTGGCTTTAGTATATGCTGGAAAAAGCGAAGGCGATGGATATTTTGATTCTATTTCGTATTATCATGGACTTCTACTTATGGAGTTGTATACAATTACTCAAAAAACATGTTAAAAAGTGACACTCTATAATCAAGCTAGCCAATCTATAATTCCCTCAGTGTTATATTGGCCCCATTTTTCTAAAGCTTCACGCTGAGCGATAATATTTTCTTTTGGAGTCCTAAGCACATTATTAGAGGTGTACTCGTAAATAGCTAGTCCCCCTTCGTTCTTGCCAATTTCCTTTATGAAATGTTTAATTTCTTGCTCCACTTCTTCAGGGGTGCCTAAAACATAAGTGCTCTGAATGTTGGAAGATAGCCAAAACGCAATTTTTCTATTCTCAGCGTATTTTTTAAAATTATCCACTCCCGTCATGTGAGGGCTGTCAAATTCAAGGACATCCACGCCCATGTCAATAATGTCGGGAATTAGCTCGTAGATTTGACCGCATGAGTGCATAATAAAATCCATATCCATATCGTGAGTATGCTTAATAATTTGTTCATAAGGCGTCTTAAAAATCTCTTTAAAGATATTCGGGCTTAAAAATGGTGATTTTTGAGTACCCAAATCATCGGCAACCATAATTGAATCTAAGGCAGGATATATTTCTTTATACTTTTTTATCTGAGTTAGATAGTAAGGTAATACTGTCTTGGTCAATTCGATTACCTTATTCTTTCTTCTAACTATATCTATTAGTAAGTTACTAAATCCTCTCAATTGGGAACATAAATTAAAAAAACCATTAGCTCCTAAAACTCCTAAAGTGTATCTTTTTTTTCCTAATCGTTTCCATATCCACGATTTAGCAAATCTATAGCGTTTAGGATCAGCTGCATCGGGAATTCGATATTGATCTAAATCGTCCCAACTTTCTTGTAATGGTCCTTTATACGGATGTCCGCGTGTGATATCATCGCTTTCAGTCCCAGAGGATTTCCATAAGACTCCCCATTCGTCTATACTAATGTTTGGCTCTTTCCACCACTTTTTTGGATATCCTGCTTGTTTACGGTTCTTTTTTTTCCAATTATAGACGAAATTCCGGAAAAAAAACTTCGCAATTGTTGTAACTCCTCCTTGTACGTGCGGAGGATATTTAAGTGGTTGCCACGATTTTGGTTCGTATTGGGATACTGGAAAAAAATCCGTTTTAAGATTGATTTGGGACATTGGTACGCGATCAGGTTTATCGAAGTGAAAGGCTCTTTTGACTCGTTCTTTACTGTTCATAAGTAGATTAAAAACAAAAAGTTGTAATTTTTAATTTATGTAATTAAGTAAATAAGCATAAATTATATAATTTTTAATTTACATATTTAACAAAATAGAAATACGAATAAATTATTAATCATTTCATAGATTTAAGATTTACATATCTAATAAAATTAAAATGTCTGAAGAAAAAGAAACCCCAATCAAACACTGCGTTCACTGTGGGGCTAAAGTTGAAGAGGGAAAAGTATACTGTCCCAATTGTGGAAAAATTATTATGGAACCGAGCAAAAAGCCAGTAAGCTCTTCAAAAGGGAATAGTACGGGGCGAAAGGGAGATTTAGCGAGAAAATGTCCTGGTTGCGGCTCGTTGATAACCTCTCTTGTTCTTGAGCAATGCCCTATTTGTGGTGCTCAGTTAGAACCGATACCAGAAAGTCAAAAACCTCACAAAGTAAAACCCGGATTTATATTTAGAGAAGACAAACTGGAAGCTGAACGGAGATTTGTTTTAAGTAAGGATACATGGAATTTAAAAGAGGGAATAAACATTTTTACCAATAGCTTACTCATTTACATTACGTCGCAGTTATTGCTATTAGTAGTTATATGGTATTTAAGTTCTGACAGCTCCTTGACTTCAAGCTCCTCTGAATTAAGCATAGAACTTATTTTAATTAGTCAAATTCCCGGAATTTTAATGGGTTTATTCCCAATGTATTATATTAAAACGAGAAATCATAATATTCAGAAATTAGGGTTAAATTCAAATAAAAAATATTTAATAAGCGCATTAATTATTGGTGTTTTAGGTGGAATACTTCTCATATTTTTTAACACAATAGCGACATTTTTAAATAACCTCTTATACGATATTGGCTTGGATTTTTTTGATATTCGTTCATATTTAGAAGAAGAATCAAGAGTTATTAGAGAAGGGGGATTTTGGACATATCTTTTGCTCGTTGAATTAGTCTTAGCCGCAATATCCACAGAAATCGTATTCAGAGGCGTTTTACATAACACAATTGTAGAAAGACTTGGAAAAGAAACACTCAATGGTAGAATTAGTGCAATTATAATTGTTGCTGTATTGTATGCTTCTATTTACCTGTTTTTCGCATTTCCCATAGGTATTTATTTTTTCATTCCGAATTTTATATTTTTTTTAATCTTAGGAATATTATACGAAATGAACGGGAACTTGTATAATAGTATTATTGCAAGTATATTCTATAACGTAAGTATGATACTTATCATCTTACTTATTTAAAGGCATTATCGGGCAAATATATAAAATTTAAAAGGATGAAAAATCACATATTTTTTAGGGTATTAATTTTTATATCCACAATTTAATTCTAATCCCATATTCTATTTATGTAATAATATTGATTCTGGAGTAATTAAGAGTGGTAAAGAAGGTTTATAGAAACAAAGGAAGCAAGAAGAATATCGTTATTTCTTTAGCAGGAGTACATGGTATTGGTAAAACAACTCTTTTCACCCTTTTAAAGAAAAAACTGGGAAATGATAACAAATTTAAATTTTACCCCGAACGATATATCAAAAAACCACCCTTTCCCTTTGGATCTCGTAATAAACAAATTGCATTTCGGAGTGAAATTCATTTTCTACAGCAGTTTATAAAAAGGAATCGAAGCGTTACAAATTTCATAAAAAGGTATAATGGTAGAATTTTAATAATGGATAGAACTCCCTTATGCGTTCTGATTTATTCTAAAAGCCTTTATCTCAAAGAAAAAGACTATAAATTATTAGTTGACATGTATAACTCGGTTGACTGGAAAGAAGATTATATAATATATCTCAACGCAAAACCGAAAATAATATTAAAACGTATAATTCAAAGAGGGTCCTTAGAAAAAATGAGAAAAAAGTGGAACGAAGAAGAAAAAGATTACTTACTTGAGATTCTTTCGTATTATAAACAACTTCTACTTTCAGACAAACGAAAAAAAGTTATTATGGTCGATACGAGCAATCGGTCGCCGGAAGAAATATTAAATGAACTAATTAATATTATTTCTGAATTATCGGGATTTTCTTTTAATAAATTTAATAAACAACCAGATACCCAAAGTAGTTTATTTAAATTCATATAGTTGATCTAATCTATTCTATCAATAAATATAATAATGAAGATTATCTCTGTACTCTTAAGTATTTATTTTCAATAATAATTCCCCAAAAATACTGTAATAAAAAAGAGATAAAATGTCGAGTTTAGCTGATGATATTAGAATTAAAATGATGAACATCCTTAAAGTTGAAGAGGAACAAACCGATTTAGACAATTTATCTGTACTTTCAAGAGTTGGTATGAAAGTAGCTTCCGCAAGTTCATCAGAATTGGATGCTGACGCTACATCGGCTTCGAGTACTGCTTTAATTGACCTCGGCTTGAGACTATCTGAAGCAACAAATCATGGATCCTTAAAAGAGATTATCCTACATAATAACGCTGGTTATTGCATTTTAATGGCTATTAATGACGAATTTATGGTTTTTAGCGGATTAAAAAAGGTTTATCGCGTAGGTTATTACTTAGGATACATGCGAGAACTGGCGAAACGGCTTAAGATCCTCGTCTCAGGCGATGAAATTACCGAAATGGCCTTGAGTTTAGAGGAAGATGAATTAGAACAATTAAAAAAGCAGAGAGAGAAGGAAGAGGCAGAAGCAAGTGAGGTTATTGTTTCTGCGGAAAAAGATAAAGAAGCTTTAGACGATCTTTTGGGATTCTTAGACGATTGGGATAAAGAAGAAGTAGAATCTATGGGAATAGAGGATTTTGAAGATCTAGAAACGGATAATATAGTTTCAATCCCATCGACCATGACTACGGGTGTAGCATCAACGGCTACTGAGACCATTAAAGAATCTGAATCTTTAGAAGAGGCTAAGGAATTTAAAGTCTACGAAGACGAGGTACCGCCGGTACCTTTAGAAGATTACACTCCTATGGATGTAGATGAAGAGGTTGAACAAGAGCTACCTGTAGAAGAACCTAAAGGGATACCTTCTACTAAACCAGCGACATCTTCAGCAGGAACAACTAAAGTAACCTCAGCAAAAAAGGAAGAACTACCTCCTTTAAATGAGCTCCCTTCTCTAGATAAGATCCCTCCTCCCGATTTTGACAGCGCCTCAGAATATGATACAGAATTCGTTCTTGAAGAGGAATCAGAAGCTCTTGATTCTGTTCTTAAGGAATTAGGTTGGAGCGAGGAAGAATAGAATAATATTAAAATAAAGGTAATTTTTAAAACAAAAAAATCAAAAATTAGTTTTACAGCTTCTAATTCTAATATCGTCGATCTTTTACCTGAACCTTTACATTAAGCGCTTCTGGACCTTTACCGTCGTCCGATTCATTCAAATCGAATTCTACGAGATCGCCTTGATCTAATTTTTTAAAGCCTTCCATATCAATGTTTGAAAAATGGACGAAAATATCGTCTTCCCCTTCGTCCTCAACGCTAATGAAACCGTATCCTTTCTTAGCATTAAACCATTTGACGTATCCATTTTTTCTTTCTTTATCAGCCATAAAGTTAACACATCACAAAGATTCTTTTAAGTGTTCTTTTCTTTGAACCTACCATCTTATTGATGGTTGTGAATATTAAGAAAAAAAATAAACTGTTATTTTAAAACCTTTTTAATCAATTTACAAATCTGCTTGTAAAACAATTAAAAAAAAAAGATATCTTGAATTACAAATTATGAATGACGAGTATTTATGATAAAGTATTAACTATTTATAAAGAAAAATATCTCTGTTCAGAATGCTTAGGTAGATTATTTGCTCTTTTAGGAACAAGTACTACTAACAAAAAGAGAGGAACCTCTCTTCTCCTTTCTCTAACTATGGAAAATCATGCTAAATATTTAACTAATGAAAAAGAGCAAGAAAAGATCGGAATTGAGAAATTAAAAACACTTGCTGAAAAAGCGAGGTATCCTCCGGCGCAAAGAGTTTTGGAAAAAGAAGGTGTACCATTTAATATTCCAAAATCACTTGAAAAATGCCATTTATGTGATGGATTATTTTTGAATTTATCTCCATTTGTGGAAAAGGCAAAAGGAAAAATGGAGGGGTTTGAATTTGCAAATTTTTTAGTTGGAACGAGCCTAAATCCGAAAATAATAAACCGAGAGGATATTCTTAAATCTAAATTTAATCTAATTAACTCCGAGTCTTTCAAATCTCATTTCAATAGACGAGTTGGAAAACTTCTCGCAGAAGAATTTAGGAAACCCGTGGAATTTGCTAACCCCGAGATTACTTTTATCTTTAAAGTTAATTTAAATGATTTTGAATTGAACTTAATTATTAAATCTCTCTTTATTTTTGGTAGATATAATAAAATGATAAGAAATATACCACAAACTCATTGGTTGTGTAAAAAATGCCACGGTAAGGGCTGCGAAGCGTGTGAGTATAAAGGTAAAATGTACGAGACTAGTGTTGAAGAGTTAATAAGTCTCGAATTTGTGAAAGCAGCGGAAGCTTCAGGATCGAAATTTCACGGAGCGGGCCGTGAAGATATAGATGTGAGAATGTTAGGAAAAGGGAGACCTTTTGTAATTGAACTTCTTGATCCAAAAAAAAGAGAATTAGATCTTTCAAAAATTCAAGATATTGTAAACCAAAAAAATCCCGATAAAGTAAAAATCAGAAGTCTAAGATTGAGCAACAAAGATGAAGTAATTTCAATAAAAGCTCAAGCTGAGGATACCAAAAAAGTTTATTCTGCCATAGTTGAGTCTAGCGAAGCATTAGAAAGGACTGATTTTAACCAAAAATTAAGCGATCTAAAATTACAGTTAGAAAATAAAAAATTGGATCAGAGAACTCCAATACGAGTTTCGCATAGACGAGCAGATAAGATTAGAGAAAAGAATATATTTGATATCAAGGGAGAATATCTTGATTCTAAATCGTATAAATTTGAGATTAAAACTCAAGGAGGGACGTATATAAAAGAATTAATCGACGGAGATGGTGGCCGAACTTCACCTTCCTTCTCTGAGATCTTCGGTATGGAGTTGAAATGCAAGAAATTAGATGTTATCGAAATCTTTTATTAAACTCGCTTAGTGCCAATTTAAATCTAAAATCATAAAATAAATAAATTATTCTTCTCTTATTCTATTATACTATTTAAAAAATGTAAGAAGGGAACTAAATTGGGACTTCATAAAGGTTATCGCAATAAGACTCGTAAACGACATAAGAAAAAAGCCCGCGAAAGAGGTTTGAGATCCATAGAAAAATACTTGGAAGTTTATGAAATCAACGATAAGGTCGATATCATAACAGATCCCTCTCAACATAAAAGAGGAATGCCTCATCGAAGATACCATGGAAAGACGGGTGTAATAATCGGAAAAAGAGGTCGATGTTTTGAAGTGAAAGTTAGAATTGGTAATTCTAAGAAAATATTGATAATCGGAAGAGAACATTTAAGATTAAACTCAATATCTATTAAAAATAATTAAGGAGATCAGACAATATGTCGGGTAGAAAAATATCAGAAAAAACGGTATCAATTCCAGAAGTTAAAAAGCTGATGGAAAATGTTAAGGAACAGATGATGAAAATAGACGAAGAGGAAGGAATGACGCATTTTCAAGAAATTACTTATAACTATGTAAATACCTTTGCGAAAATGTCAGCCAAAGAGGCGAGAAAAATACAAAAATTTTTGGTAGATAAATACGAATTAGAAGAGATCTATGCGATCAATGTCGTCAATATTAACCCCCAAACAATCCCTGAGTTGCGTATTATTTTAGAAAAAAGTAATTCGGGAAAAAATTTAAATGATGAGCAACTTCAAGAGATAATATATCAAATACAAGAGATTTTAGGTTCCTAATTTGTAATAAAATAGCTAAGAATCCCTCATTTATCAGAATCTTAACTTTTCATAGAAGAATTTATAAGTTTAAATTGTTTTTTTTTTAGTGAGCAATCCTTATATATTTAGTATTACTTTAACATTAATTTAAGAAACATTTATTATGGGAATATATGTAATTGGTGTTAATCTAAGAAAAAATTTGGTGGTTAAAGATGCAAGGAAGAGACCGATACAGAAGGCCACGAAGAGATCGTTATCGAGGCAGAAAACCAAGAACGAAAAAGCAATTCATCAAAAAAAATCGTGAACTAATAATCTTAGATGTGCTTCCCCATGGACATCCTGAAGTAGACAAACCAAGTTGGACCAAAACACCAATTGCTCAGGTTCTTACTTTTCCTGATTTTGTATTGTATGAGGTTAAATTAAATAAAAATATTATTCCTCAAGTTCAAGAAAAAGGTACGTACGAAAAATTCCTTAAAGAAAACAAACTTAAAGACGTATTGAAAAAAATCGATTACGATGATCTAACTAATACATCAAAAGCTTTAATACAGCCTATTTTAGAAAAAGAAGTACTAGAGTACGAGGAAAATTTTCTTAATTTCTTTAATAATTCCACTTCAATTACGCCGAGAATGCACGCGCTCAAGTTAATTCCAGGAATTGGAAAAAAACATATGTGGGAAATAATAGAGGCACGTGAGAGAGAGAAATTCAAATCATTTGAAGATATTGCCGAGAGAACAAGTATTTCAAATCCTGCGAAACAATTAGCGCAAAGAATAATCAAAGAATTACAAAGAGAAGGCGTAAAATACTATCTTTTTTCAAAAACTCAAAAATATGAATAAAAACGATGTTAAACTCATTTTAAAGTCTTTAGGGATTCATCCTAATAAAAAATTTGGTCAGAACTTTTTAATAGACGAACAACTCTTAGATAAAATAATAAAAGAATCGAATATAATTTCAGACGATATAATTTTAGAGATAGGTGCTGGATTAGGGGTTCTCACCGAAAAATTGGCTGAAGTTGCGAAAAAAGTTTACGCTATTGAGATTGAATCTGTTTTTTGCGGATTTATTTCAAAAAAACTACAGAAACATAATAATGTTGAAATTCTTCAAGGGGATGCATTAAGACTCGAGTTTCCTCACTTTAATAAGCTTGTTTCAAATATTCCTTATTCAATTACGGGACCTATTTTAGAAAAAGTCTTTTTTAAAAGAAATCCTCCTCTTGGAATTTTAACAATAGAAAAAAGCTTAGCTGAAAGGATTTTTTGTAAAGATGATTACAAAACCTTCTCTCGAATAACTGTAAGCGTCAACAGTTTCTTAAATCCAGTGAAAAAGATTGACATTTCGAAAAATTCTTTCTTTCCTCGTCCAAAGATTGATCTATCTCTTATAGTTCTAAAGGCTAAGCAGAAAATTGATAAATTT
Source organism: Promethearchaeota archaeon (assembly GCA_014729315.1). The sequence continues at coordinate 13,136 of WJKD01000920.1, forward strand.
CTTCAGAATGAAACTACTAAGAAATTTTATCTGCGATTTATTGCGGGAACAATGCCTTATAAAAATAAGAATATATTAAATGCAATAAAATATTTCTTAAAGAATTTTAATACAGAAATATATTTTGAAAAAAAAATCAAAGAATCGCTAAATTCAAGAAATTTGCTCGATAAAAAAGTTTTTCAATTAACAATTAACGAATTTATTGATATCGCTCGGACGATATATCAATTTCTCTCCTATCAAAATGAACGAGATTAACAAAATTCCTGATCCAATTATAGAATGCGATATTAACAATGTATATTATCCCTCTGAAGATTCTTATTTAATAATTGATTATTTTAAAAAAAACATTACTTCAACCCATATAGATGGATTGGAACATGGGAAAATTAAACTCATTTTAGACATGGGTACTGGTTCGGGATTATTAGCCATTTTTTTTCAAATTTTGAAAAACATCTACGCTGACTTTAATCCTAAGATCTTCGCCTCAGATATTTTAAGAGAAGCAATAGAGAACGCTAAAATCAATGAAAAAACAAATAAGAAGATCTACTCTTTTAGAGATGATATTATTTTCTTACACTCTAATCTTTTTGATTCCTTTCCATCAAAACTATTAAATTCTTTTGACATTATCGTTTTCAATCCCCCTTATTTACCCTCTATCAAAGAAAAAAAAAGAAATATTTTTAACAAAAAAATAGACCATAGTTGGGACGGAGGAAAAAATGGTCTTAGAATTATTGAAGAATTTTTAACTAAAGCAAAAATATACATAAAAAGGGAAAAAAAGAATTCATGTATCTATTTAACTACTTCAAGTTTGGCTAATTTAGATAATTTAGAAACAACTATAGAAGAGAATAATTATGAATTTTCAATACTTGACAAAGTTCACTATTTCTTTGAAGACATACTACTATTTAGATTACATTTACAATAATAAAATTATTCTTCTCTTGAATTATGATATGTATTATTTAATATCTCTAAATATTTAATCAAGAGTTCGGGTGATTGTAAATTTTTTTCATAATACATCTTAATTGTATTAAGGGCATATTCTGGAATTAATTTTTCGATAAAAAAGTCCGTTTTTAGAGCATACAGAGTATTCTCTTTATATTCAAAGCATTCAACAATTTGGATTTTTATCATTCTATCTATGAGCTTATCAGTTTCTTCTTTTAATCCTTCTTTATTAAAATCTAACTTACGGCATATTTTATTTCTCAAAGTAGCAAACATCGAATATATGTCTAAGTTGTTTAGTAAATCAGTAATTTCTTCCTTTTCTTGTTTTGAAACATGATAAACTTTAAAAAACTCATTTATTCTTGCAATATAGTCTTCTTTTAATTGTTTTGGAAGACCATAATCAGAAGGATTCTCCATTAATCTAAAAGGGGGTATCCGGAAACATACTATATCGTTGATTAAAAATATAAAAAGTTCTTTTTCTCCTCTAACAGAAGCAATTTCTATTAACTCTTTTTGGACCATCTCAAATAAAATAGAATCTAAATCTACATACTCTTCGTTAAATTTTTCGAATATAAGTCCCTTTAATTTTGATTTCGATATGAATCCAACATCTCTCAATATTTTTAGAATCGACCTAATTATCATGTTTTGGAGAGCCATTAACAAATATTGTTCTTCGCTAAGACGAGGATAATTAATTAATTTTTTGTAAAGGGCAGGAAAGAATTGAATATATTTTCGATTTTCGATGTTAAGCAATATTTGTTGAGAAATATCTACTAACCCATTTTCAAACTCATCGGGATCATCGTCTATGTTTAGAAGTAGCGTTATACAAATCTTACTCTGAGCTCCTGAATAATAAGAAATCGCGTTAAGTTCACCTACCATTAGGCTTATAACTCCTTTTTCTCCGGAAAGTTCATGCGTATCAAAAATTTGATTTAAATTTTTTTCTGAAACTGATAAACTAGGAGGGAATTTCGTAAGTATTACATTGCCCTCTAAATCGTCCCACTTAAAAAGCACTAATCCTACTGGCATTTTATTCAATGTGTAATTATTTTGGATGTTCTTCGATAATCGAAATTGATTTCTCTTTCATTATAGATTCAAATAATTTCTCGATAAAATCATCTCTAGAATGATATAAAATATTAATAGATAATGTTTGGTTTTGTTCTATATCATGTTTTAAATCTTCAATAGTCTTTATAAAATCGGATTTTTTAGATTTTTTGAAAAATCGAACCATTTATACATACCTACACCATCTTCTTAATTTATATCAAGGTGAAATGATATTAAAATATATCACCATTTCTATTTGAAAATATTTCAAAATAGAATAACTTATTAAAAATTTTATTCAACTAGAAAGGTCTTCGATTTCTCCTTTTTTCTAACAACATGAGACCGTGTTTATTCAAATATCTATTCAAATTATTGAAAAGGAGTTTAATTTCCTCGTTTTTGAAGGACGCTCTCTTATGGGCCTCAATCTGAGGTATTGGTAATCCGTAATATTCGTTATAACTTGAAATAGGTATTAAAATAGACGATATTAAGTTCGCCTTTTCAATCACTTTATCAATATTTTCGGTTTCTTCTGTGAAAAATTCGATTCTACAAGGCGTATCAAATTTAGTGGTTTTAAGATAAAATGCGTAGAAATTCAAAGGAAAATAGTAAGGAATTTCTTTTTTTATGCCAGTATCTCTAATCTTATCAATTTCTTGCTTACAATTAAACACACAACTTCTTTGAGATTTTTCAAGAAGACGGTTAAATAAATCTAAATCTCCAAAATATTTGATTAATTGTCTATAATTAATCTCCAAGAATTCATTCAAATAAGACCAATTAGGTTTCAGCATTAGAATTGAATCGCTGATAATATTACATAAAGCTGAAGTTCTGGTGTCTTTTATTGAACCGATGAGAATTATTCCCTTTTCTTTACAATTAGAATAAAGCTTGTGATATTCTTTTAAAAGACGATCATATTTTTCCGAAAGTTCTGGATCTTTGGAAAACAAGAGGTTAATAGGGGTAATCACCACAGAACCATCAAGAATAATAATATCAATGTTTTCTCTTTTCTTAATTATTTGATTTAATAGATTTAATTCCATAAAAAGCATGTCAAAAGAGACCTTGTTTTCAACAACGCTCTCTTCACTATTAATAAAATTTCCTTGAATGGAGTAATTATTGAATCCTCCCAAATCGGGAAAATAGCTTATATTCGCTTGAGTTCCCTCTTTATAAAAATAATAATTGACGGCAATCGATTTTAGAAATGAGAAATCAACGTTCATAAACTTTTTAACAACTGAACTCCCATCAACACTCAGAATATTTAATCCATTAACTTGCGTGGGTTTGACGGGATATATAAGCTTCTCTTCTTTAAGTTTATACTTTGCATTGCATAAAAATTCTGAGAAATTTAGTTTTTCCTCGTTATTCTTAACCGCAGCAACAAATTTTCTTTTTAATCCTTCAAGCTCTAAATATTCATTTGCAATCTTCTTCAAGTCGCTAGTTAATAATATTTCCTTAGTCGTTCCAAGACGATTCAAATTCTTTTTTGAAGAATCTTTATGAAAAGAATTATTTGATGAAACGCTCATTGAATTGTTATTAATAACCATTAATAGTTTTATATTTAAAAAGAAATTATAATAGGGATGGGTGATTTGGTTTTTTGATTTGTTAGATTAATCTATAAGATGTAAGAACCGATTTGAAAATGAGTAGCTTTATTGAATTAAATACTTTAGTTCTAATTTTATTGACTTTTTTAGAAGTCTTGCTTGTAATTATTCCTGCGTTTATAGATAGTAAAATTGAAAAGACAACTTTCGTCAAAGAATTAAAAAATATGGGATTTCGTAAGAATAACCCTTCTTTAAAGGATATATTCATAAAGATTATAGTAGGTTTAATTATTGGATTATTTTTTTATTTAGTTTCTGGCTATATACTCTATTTCTTTAAAAATATAATCGTGGAAACTCTGATGGGAGAACTTTTTGTAAGTCGGGCCAGTGAGGGGGCAATCCGTTTGACACCTAATAGACCAAAGATTGTAGAATTGGTAATTCTTATAATTATTCAGTTCTTAATTGTCGCACTTTGCGAAGAAGGTTTTTTTAGAGGTTTTATTCTTAAAAAGAGCGAATCCAAACTAAGTATCTCTTCCGCAATTCTATTCTCTTCCTTGATTTTTGCTTTATATCATGTACCCCCTTATATTGTTCCAATTTCAACGATTCTAACTTTCTTCGGGTATTATTTTACATTTGGAATATTACTCGGAATAATTTTCAAATATTTCAACTATTCGTTGATACCACCGATTATTGCCCATGGTTTTTTCAATACCCTTATTTTGCTCCTCTAATAAAAATTCGTTTTAAGTCAAAAGTTGCTTTAAAGAAAAGTTAAATAATAATTGAAATATAATTATAACATATATTTGAATAATGCTTTTACTCAAGGATTATTTTCCACGAAGTAAAAAATTTATTCTAAATAACAGATTGTTAATATTAACGGGTCTTTTTTAACGTTGGTTAAGGAAAATGGCTGATTATGATTATACCTTTAAGGTGATGATGTTAGGAGATGCCTCCGTGGGCAAAACCTCACTTACCTTACGATACATATCCGGTTTTTTCCTTAAAGACTTAAAACTGACCATTGGCGTTGATTTTTATTCTAAAACCATTAACTTTCAAGACAAGAAAGTAAAGCTCCAAATCTGGGATTTTGGAGGCGAGGAACGTTTTAGATTTCTCCTCTCTCAGTACTGTAAGGGCGCTAATGGTGCTTTTTTTCTATACGATATTACAAATTCAATTACTTTAGATCATTTGCCCGATTGGACGCAAATTATAAGAGAACACGCTGGAGACATTCCAATAATGTTAATAGGTTCTAAATGCGATTTAGAAGAATTTCGGTCGGTATCTCGAGAAGAAGGAAATCTTGCCGCAAAGAAATATAATCTGGCCTCCTTTATCGAATTATCTTCTAAAACTGGTGAGAATGTTGAGAAAGCATTTGAATTGATGACTGAGATTCTCATTGAACGAGCCTTGGCAATGTAATTTTAAAAATAATTTATCTTTTTTAATCATATGTAATTTAGTTTAATAATGCAGAGACTATTTTATCATTAAACAAAATTTTCAAGACATCCCAGTATTTAAAGAGTTAAGATGACGGATTTTAAAAAATTATTCTTTCCTAAGGCAGTAGCTATAGTTGGAGTAAATGAAAAACCTTATGGTGGGGGTTATTTTCTAAGATGTCTTAAAAGTATTAACTTTGACAGAAAACTTTATCTTTTCAATCCACGCCTAAAAGGAGAAAATTTAGAAGGTATCGAAGTATTGGGGTCGATATTAGAAGTACCTGATGAACATGAAATTGACTATGTTATTTTATCTGTTCCCGCATCGCTCTGTGCGTCGATTCTCAAGGATATCGGCAAGAAAACTATACCATTTGTGACTATTTTTACATCTGGCTTTTCAGAAGTAGGAAACGCTGATTTAGAAGAAGATATTTTGAATGTGGCTAAGGATTATAATATTAGAATCATAGGACCAAACTGTTTAGGGATATACAATCCGAAATCAAGGTTAGCATTTTCTCAATGGCATACAACAGATCCCGGAAAATTTGGAATCATTAGTCAAAGTGGAGGCTTATCCATATATATGACTAATATGGCTATTTATTCTTGTGGGACTTATATTAGTAAAACTGTATCAATTGGTAACCAGATTGATTTGAATGTGGTTGATTTTTTAAGATATTTCGCTTTAGACGAGCAAACAAAAATAATAGGACTTTATTTAGAAAATATTAAGAGCCAAGAAACGGGTAAAGAATTTTTAAAAATTTTAAAGAGGTTATCATTTGTAAAGAAAAAACCGGTTATTTTATGGAAAGTTGGATTTGGAGAATCAGCAAAAGAGGCAATCTTTTCTCATACGGGAGGGATGGCGGGCTCAACACGAATATGGCAGTCTATAGCGAAGCAAACTGGGGCAATTCTGGTACAAGACTCGTTTGAATTGGTAACACTGGCAATGTTATTTAATTATATAGACTTTAATCGAATAAATAGAAATCTTGGTATTGTTGCCGTTGGAGGAGGATCTTCGATTGAATTAACAGAACACATGGAAATCTTTAATCTTAAGGTTCCTAAATTAGATTCTCTCACTATCAAAAAATTTAACGATCTTTTACCTGGCGTAAACACCATCATCCGAAATCCTCTCGATTTAGGAGGAAGTGGATTATTGCCCAAAATCTTTTCTAAATGTTTAACCACCCTTGATACAGATCCAAATATTTCTATCGTCATATTTATTAAACCCTATTATTATACTGACGATTTTATTAATGCAGTTCTCGAAGCAAAATCAAAAATGGATAAACCTTTGATTTGTATTGCTCCTAAAGTGATGGATAATATTGGTGATTACGAAGATAAATTAAAATTCAAAAAAAAGTTATTTGAGGCAAATATTCCAGTATTCGAATCGATCGAATTAACTGCGAAAGCTTTAAACAGAATGTGCCGGTTTAAAGATATAGTTGAAAAAAGGAAGAATTTGAAAACATCCGAATGATCGTCTAAAGCTTCATATCAATAATTTTTATTTATTTTATTTTATGCCATACTTGCATTTTTGTAGAGCCTCTATTACACCAGCTAAAATAAGGAATGGCTTTGAATTTTTTACCGCTTTTTAGCTCACCGCGTATAATGACCAATCCTTCGATCAAATTTGGATTCAATTCTGTGGTTAATTCAGTTTTCTCTGAAAATCTTGCTTCAAAAATGTCAAAATCTTCGTTATCAATCTGTTCCATGCAGTATATTAAAGGACCGTAGGTAATGGCAACCTTATTTCGAATAGATTTATTTCTTCTATCTCCCTTAAGTAGTCGGGGGATCATCTCAAAATCAATATCTATTTTATCATTATTAACCCATTTTCTCTTAATTTCTAGATAAGAACCTGGAATCGGTTCTTTCTTAAAAGGTTCGTCGTTAACTAAGATCTGTGTTTTTTTTGACCATTTAGGTATTCGAAAAAATAGAGAAAATTCTTTTGGGTTATCCAACGAGATTGTTATTTGATTATTACCCTTCCACGGAAATCCAGTCTTTTGAAAAAGATTAAATTTCGTATTATCTTCAAGATCAAATCCAACTCGACTTCCTATATATTGATGGATCCAAATTCCTTGTTCAGAAAGCGAGTACACATATTTTCCTAAAGAAGGTATGAATCTTATAAAATTAGTTGGACAGCAAGCACATTTGTACCAGATTTTGCGTTCGTCTTCTCCGTTTGATACGAGTTTGTTTTCATAGAAATATTCGCTTCCTTCGATAGATTGTCCTACCAAAAAAGCGTTATAGAGCAATTTCTCTATTAGATCAGCATATTCGCATTTCCCGGTAATTTTTAATAATTCCCAGTTCCACATTATATTTCCAATAGCTGCGCATGTTTCCGAATAAGAATTTTCAGGTTTTAACTTAAAATCCTTTTGGAATCCTTCCGTACCTCTAATTGAACCTATACCACCTGTAATATACATTCTCCCTTCCACCATCTTTTGCCAAATACTTTCCAGTGCGGTTAATAAACTTTCATCACCCGTTTCAGCATATAACTCCGCTACTCCCGTATAAAAATAGGTTGCTCTCACGCAATGTCCAACAGGTTCTGTCTCTTCTCTTATTGGAGTTTTATGTTGGTACATCTTTCCATTTAAATTTTCTATAAAAAGATGCAACAATTCTTTAGCTTTTAAATCTTCGAAAAACTCAGCAACTTCACTTTTGGGGACTTCACTAATGTTATTGTCTCTGTAATATTGATTGTCTAATTCTACCGCAAGCTCCAGCGTCTTTTTCATATTAATCAAATTTTTTATAGCATATCGACGATAATGAGGTATATTTCCTCTCATCAATATAAAATGTTCCGCAAGTTTGAGATATTCTAGATTCTTAGTAGTTTGACTTAATTCAATCAGTGCCATTTCTATTTCTGGATGACCGGGTGCGTCTTTTATCTTCTCATTTAAAAAAACCTCAATTAGTAGATCGGCAAATCTTTGAGCTACATTTAATAATTTTTTACTTTTTGTTGCGTTATAATGCGCTATAGCTGTTTGAATCAGGTGTCCACAACAATAAAGCTCGTGAAGGATTAGCAAATTTTTAAATCGCTTCTCGGGAAATTTAGTAGAAAAGTAAGTATTAATGTATCCATCAGATAATTGTGATTTCTCTATTAAATTTACTAAAGAATCGATTATTCTTTTTAAATTATCGTCCTTATTCAGAAGATAAATCCTACACGCACCCTCAAGCCACTTATATAAATCGGAGTCGTAATAAAATTCTCCTAAATGAAGGCCTTCCTTTTTTCCCGCTGCTACGCGGAAATTGTCAATTTGATGGTATTCTTCCAACTTATCGTACAGTTTAAAAACAGATATATCTCCGTTTAATTTTTGTCTACTACGCCAAAACTTATCGTTTATTTCTACTTCGGAAAAAGGAATACCAACTAGCTTATTATAAGGTCTAGGTTCCACATATTCTCTTCTAATTTTCATATTATATTCCTCAAAATTAGTAAATTTACAAATTTACTAGACTTCAATCAAAATTAAAAAATACATTGTAATCGTCGTATAAGAGATAAAGCGGTTCTTCATCCTCTTCGATTTCTGAAAACCTTTTTATAGGCTCCAGAAATTGATTATCCACGTAGTCATCGTTTACTGTAGAAACTTCTCCAATCAAGACTTTTCCATGTCCTTGTTTGCATTGAAATTTATGATAGGTATTCGTATCTAAAGTGATAGACTCGCCTGGTTCCAGTTCTAGGACTGAACCCGCTTGTAGCGTCTTTCTTATACCATCTATAAACACTTGTACATCCGAACCAGACAAAGTGTTTTCCTTTGTAGGATTGAAAAGTTTTATAGTTAAGATACCCCCGCCTCTATTAATAATATCTTCAATTTTGTTATAATGATAATGCATAGGAAGAATTTGGTCTTCTTCCATAATCATGATTTTTTCGCAGTAGGGTTTACTTCCTTTCTTTATGTCTTCTAAATTTCCATTCCTGATTGTAAAAAGGATCAACCCCATTCTCGAGAAATCGTTGCTTCCGAAATCAGTGATATCCCAACCTAAGTGGTTTTTTATTATCCCCTCAATTTCTTTCCCCTTACTTATCCATTCGTCTAAGGACCAATACGCAAATTTCGGCAAGTAAAATTTCTGGTTTTTAAAAAATTGAACAGCGTTTTTCATAATAATATTTATCTGGGATCGTCTCACTTTATATCACAATATTTCTTAAAATTTTGAAAGTGTAACTCGCTTTATCTCGTTAAAATATTAATTTGATTAATAATGGATCATTTGTTAATTAAACGATTTTCATTTATATTAGTCAGAATTATTCTTAGAATTAGTTAAATAGTCTTACTTTAGATTTTTAAGTGTATTTGGTTAAAACCTAACAAAATGTTGATAATCGTCGTACAATAAGTAGAGCGGTTCTTCATCCTCTTCAATTTCCGTGAATCTCTTGACCTTATTAAGAAAATGGTTATCTGTATAATCGTCGTTAACCGTTGAAACCTCTCCAATCATAACTTTTCCGCCACCTTTTTTTGCCCAGAATTTGTGATAACCCTTACGCGGTAGGGTAATAGAATCTCCCGGATATAATTCAACAACACTTCCAGGCTCAAAAGTTTTTTTAGTTCCATCTAAAGACACCATAACTGGTGCGTCGTCTAATTCCATTTTTTTGTTGGAATTATATAGCTGAACTGCTAACACACCCCCTCCACGATTAATTATATCTTCCATTTTATCGTAATGGAAATGCATAGGAGCCTCTTGCCCATCCTCGACGATCATAATTTTTTCACAATAGGGTTTCCCGCCCGAATTTAAGTCTTCTATGTTTCCGTTTCTAATGGTAAAGTGAATTAATCCTTTTTTTGAAAAATCCCCACTTCCATAATCGGTAATATCCCATCCTAATCTATTTTTAATAATTTCCTCAATTTCTTTTCCTTTGCTTTTCCAGTCATCTACGGACCAATACGCAAATTTCGGCAAATAAAATTTCTGGTTTTTGAAAAATTGAACCGCGTTTTCCATAATAGTATTTATCTCAGACCTCTTCATATACACACAGCCAATTTAGTTATCTTGTTTTTAATATAAAGAAACATATATACATAAATGACATTTTAAACTTAATTTATTTGATCGTAGTTAATGAATAAGAAAC
>WJKD01000921.1 GCA_014729315.1 Promethearchaeota archaeon
GCTTTATTCTCTGAACCCGATAAGTTTAACGAATTAAAAGAGCAATTTATGGAAAATTTCAATCTTCTTGTTGAAGCTTTATTCTCTGAACCTCTTATATATATATAGTACAAGAGATGTCCTCATATATATATTTTTTTATCAAAATTAAAAAAGTCCTATCTTTTTTTCAATCGATGAAACATATCGGGGTGTTCTTTTTTGAAGTTTTCTTTAAATTGACGGATTTGGTGAAATCTCTTCAAAAAAGGAGACCAAACCGATTACAAGCCCAGAAATTAAGAATTAGTATTTCGGTTTCCCGTCGAGGATCGATCAAAATCGACTCAGTTTATAAACGATGCTCGACAAAAATTGAACGGAGGAAAACGCTTTAAAAAGAATTGTTTCCTGCATGTAATTCCAGATCTTAATAAAAGTAGAAGAGCTGTAAGACTTTTGAGTTTTTATAGTGTACACCCAAATCTAAAAATTGAAGGATTTAAGAAGAGACTGCACGATCAACTTAGGTTTTAATTTAAGTAAAACGACCGGGAAAACATTTAAGAAAAATTAAAAAAAGGTTGTGCGAATACAGGACACAACTTCAGATTCACCCTCGAAATTTATTAAATAGATTAAATAGGTTTAGGGCAAAAATGTTCCATAAAAGCAAACATAAAAAATCCAGGAGCTTTCCCGTTTGACGAAATCGGTCAAGTTTAAACCGAGTTAGGATTTTGACGAAAACATTTAAATATATGTTTATCCATTAATATTTCGTATTTGCCAAAGCAATAATCGACGAAAAATAAGCGTCCGCCTTAATTTAAAACAAGGCACAAGAAAACGCTTTATAGTCGCAACGGGCAAAAAAGACCGAGAATAGACAAAGTCCGAACGACCATGACGTTAAAAGTCAATAAATCAGATATCCTCATCTCCCCGGATTCCGAGTTTGCGGATTCTTGGGAAGGAGATCTAAGCCAATTCGCAAAAGCAGCATTAACCACTCTCTATCCCGTAAATATAGTGAACCGATGTCTCTATAGACCGTGGTTAGGGAAATGGTATCCTTATTTAGATGTCTCCTCACCCGATATGGACAACCAACTGACTTTTTGTTTCGGAGAGGTCGAGTTGTATCTTTCGCGGCAAAAATTTTGCGCGTGGTGCGGAAATCAAACCGATAGAGAGATTAAAATCGAGAAAGATAGTCTTTCGGAAGGAAATGTAGCTTTAAAACGCAAATGCGAAAAAGATACGGGAGGCAGTGGGAGTAAAACCTCTTCGTATGTTCCCATCTCGTATTGTGCCGAATGCCGTTCCAAAATTTACTACGAATATTGGAAGTGCTTAGAGAGCGTCTATAATTGCGTCGTTAGCAATACTTTTCAAAAATTAGTCCAGGATAATCGTTCGATTTCCAATTTTAAAACTTGCGGCAATCTTTTATCACCCCGTTGTCGATTTCCACTTGATTCGGAAAAGACCAACCCTTGTTTAAAGAATCACGGAATCGGGGTACTCCTAACGGACAAGAATTCGTTAAGAATTCTCATCGGCCCCCTTGAGAAGCTAAAATATAACATGATATGGGAAGGAGGGGTGTTTGGAGCAGTATTCGGCTATTCGAATAAAATTATGAGTTTAGACATTTTAGGACTTCGCCTAACGAATTTCTTTCGATGCCTATTTGATGAGTTCAAAAACCAAGATCTCATAAGGGAGTTTCCTCAAAACAATTTATTAAAAAAATTAATTAACACGTCCTCTGAAGAAAATATTTCTAAACCCCCGCTCACTTACATCCATCATTTTAATGCTGCGAATCGAGAAGAAATGACAGATCTCAACGAATCCTTCGCCACGCTATTGTTGCTGAATTATCTTAATTATTATCAAAACCATTCAATTCGGCGGTTCCTAAATAATTCTCTTGGGGAGATAACGCCCATTTTTCGAAAAATTTTGACTGCTGTTCTTAAAGGAACGAATTTGGAATTGATCCAATACGTCGAATTGTTTAATATGTATCCTCCCCTTCATTCGCTGCTTCGAAACTTTATTGATAAAAGCATAATGGATAGATTTAATGTAAACTCTATTCCTGATGGATTTCAAAGTATATCTAAGGACGACACAAAACAGTTATTAGAATGTGTAAAAAGTTCATTTTCGATTCTCGATTGGCGTGCCAACTATAACAAATCGGGAAGGATCGAAATCTCAAAAATTCTCGGCGCTTTAGGTTCCCGATGGATAGTGGAGGAGAGCTATCATCCACTACAAGATGGTAATGCTCCCCGCATATTAAAGATTGAGGATGTAATCGGGAGTCGGATTGGTTATCGACCAAATATTTTATTTGAATCCAATCATGGTAAAACAGTGCAGTCTTGTGTTGGAAAACAATCAATTGCTAAATCAACTTAATAAGAGACTGAGGTAAAAAAACCGAGAAATAAAAAATAGTAAGATAAGAATCCCAAAGTAAAAAATCCTAACATAAAAAATCCAAGAGTAAAGAATCCTAGAGCAAAAAAAAACCTAAAATAGTAAATTTAAGAGTAAGACCTATGGATGTCATTTTAGAGACTCCCGGAACTAGAGTAGGTAAAAAGAAGGAACTACTCAAGATTTCTGTGCCCGACAAAAACAATGTCGAAGTCCCGATGAGAGAGATTGAAAGCATTATCGTGGGCTCAGGAGTCCAGATTACTTCTCAGGCGTTAAAAGCGCTTTCGAGCTTCGCAATTAACATCGTGTATACCTCATTAGGGAAGCCATACGGCCTATACACGCCTTTCGCGAATGTCGGCACAGTATTCACGCGGAGACAACAGCTTTTAGCTTACGACGACTGGAGAGGTTGCCACATAGCGAGTAAGTTTGTTTACGCAGCGGTGGAAAACAAGAGACGCCTCCTTTTGTATTTTGCAAAGAACCGAAAGAAATCAAACATTGGTAAATATAGAATCCTAAAAGCAGCTTCTAAAAAAATCGGAAAAATCGTGGAGTCGCTGTTAAAATTCTCAAAGCACTCTATGGGTGGTAAACGCATAAGCGACATTCGGATGAATTTGATGGGGATTGAAGGCAGCGTCGCAGCGCTCTACTTCCAGCAATACGGAAATTTATTTTCGGGACGATTTAAGACCCTGCATAGGACGAGGCGCCCGCCAAGAGATCCAATCAATTCGTTGTTATCACTGGGATATACGGTCCTACAAGGGCACATTACGACTGCCGTCGCTGCTGCGGGATTGGAACTATACGGCGGTTTTCTCCACAGCGACCGCTCGGGAAAACCCTCTTTAGCCTTAGATTTATTGGAAGAATTTCGACAGCCCGTCATAGACCGGTTAGTTGCAAGATTGGTACTAAAAAATCAAATTTCCATAGAAGATTTTACGAATTCGTTGCATGGATTCAGGCTTAACGACGATAAGCGATCCTTGTTCTACGAGGAACTGCGCAAAGAAGTAATGGGAGGCTTGACTACGGAAGAATTGTTTGGAAAACCCCCTCCTAAGGCTTCGGAAAAAGATAACAAAAAAGTCAAACTTAATTACAAAAGAGAGATGATCCGACAGGCTCGTCAGCTAGCAAACTTCCTAATTGGGGCTTCTTCCACCTACGAGCCTTTCGTTATGAACTGGTAACGATGAATATATTTAAATCGCGTAAAAAATTTAGCCGAGAAAAATTAAAAGAATGAGAAGAAAATTAAGTAAGAGAATTGAGTAAGAAAATTAAGTAAGAAAATTTAAAAAGAGAATCAGTAGGAAAAAGAATACTTGTAAGAAATAAGAAAAAGTTTGGATGTTATAAAATGAGATTTTTAGTAATATACGATATCCCTGTGGAATTTGACCCTATTCGAACCAAGATTTCGACCTTGTTGCTTTCCTATAACTTGGTCAGGCTTAACTTTTCGGTGTTTTTTGGAAAGCTTAGCTTCAATCTGGCTGAAGAGATTGCCTTAAGACTAAAGAAACTTCTAAAAAAAGTACCCGGTGATGTTAGGATTATCCCGATTTGTAAAACCTGTCATTCAAAGGTAATGACTATTAAATCCAAGTTCGGCGAGGGCTATAAGATTATTGAGGATATTTTATCCATGTAAGAATCTTTAAAGACATCCAAAATCTTTTAAAAAAACCAAAATCAATCAAATTTAAACCGAACATAAAGATGAGCAGTATAAATAATTCCGACACAAAAAAGTATCTTCTTAATAAACACAAATTAGATCACATTAGAAACACTTGTCCGAAAACACATTTATATCCGAAACCTATCGTAGGAACCGAAGAAATACGACAATACGTCTATTGTCAAAGGATTGTCTACTTTCGACATGTTATGCGGGCTCCGATGAAGCAAAGTTATAAGATGGAATACGGAACGAAAAAACACAAAAAGTTGCAGCAACTTAAGAATAAGCAAGAGGATTATTCGCAAAAGTACTATAATATATACCTTACCGACGCAGAGTCTGGATTAGTCGGCTTGATCGACTATTTTGAATACGACGGAAAAGAGGCTTATCCCGTAGAAATAAAATCAGGAAGGATCCCCCCCAAAAATTCACGAAATGAATTAGATGATCCCCATAAATATCAAGCAACAGCACAAGCAATGCTTATAGAACAGAATTTCGACTTCTTGGTGCGAAAAGTGAGGATATTTTACACGAAATCCGAGAAATACGTAGATTATCCGATAAATATTGAAGAAAAGTTAAAGGTGCTAAAAATTATCGATAATATCGCTAAAATTATTGAGACAGAGCGGATTCCCGAACCCACGGAAGATCAAGGAAAATGCGTTGATTGCGAGTGTAAACTTTATTGTTTGAGGGGATAATCAAAAAAATTTTAGAATAGTGGTGGTTATTTTGAACAAGATAAACAGTTTGAAGTCAGTAGAAGAACTAAGAAACTATGTAAACTCTCAAATTAATAATAATAATAAAGATGTTGAAATCATTACTAAAAGGAGCGATAGAAGCGTTGCTGATAGAATTATCGAGTCAAAAAAGACCAGGTTTAGTAATTCAAAAAATCTTATAAAAAATGATGATGGTGTGGAAGTTGGAAATCATAAGATCTACGGAAAATACATAGCAATCGATGGTGTTATTATCTCAGTAGATTGTTGGAATCCAGAAGCAGACCTCGTCTATGTTTCCCACGCTCACATGGATCACATCCCAATTTTGCCCCGAAATTTCACCGAGAAATTAAAAAAGAAGAACAATTATCCGAAGTTTTTATGTTCAGCGTTAACGAGAGATATCTCGGAGCTTCGCACAAGAGGCAGATTTACTATTCCCGATAAAATTTGGCTATTGGGGAGAGAAATGAAATGGAACGAGAAGATCTCAACAACTTTTAAAGGGATTAAGATCACACTCCTTCCTAA